>CAZWRW010000008.1:0-17346 GCA_964636465.1 uncultured Ruminococcus sp.
GTATTGGATAGAAGAAGACTTGATGGACATCTTAGCACAGAAGTTCTTGAAGTTCAAAGGTAGCTTAGTAGACCATAGAATAGTCATGTTTGGTTCTGGAGCTGTACCTAAGTTGTTCAAAGTGTTTAGATATCTGAAAGAGTTCTTAGTTACGAAAGAACGACCGTCAAGAGCCATACCACCGATAGACTCAGTTACCCAAGTTGGGTCACCAGAGAATAGTGAGTTGTATTCAGGAGTTCTTGCGAATTTAACTAGTCTTAACTTCATGATGAAGTGGTCAATGTACTCTTGTGCCTGTTTCTCAGTGATTACACCGTTCTTTAGGTCACGTTCAATAAAGATGTCTAGGAATGTAGAAGTTCTACCGATACTCATGGCAGCACCGTTCTGTTCCTTAACAGCTGCTAGGTAACCAAAGTATAGCCATTGGATAGCTTCCTTAGCGTTCTGTGCTGGACGTGAAATGTCACAACCATAGATGTTACCAAGTTCCTTTAGTTCGCCAAGAGCCTTAATCTGTTCAGCGAGTTCCTCACGTAGACGAATGTTCTTAGAAGTCATTCTTACTAGAGAAGTAGCAAGTTGTTCCTTCTTGTCTTCGATAAGTCTATCTACACCGTATAGAGCTACTCTTCTGTAGTCACCGATGATTCTACCTCTACCATAAGCATCAGGTAGACCAGTGATAATAGCGTTGTGACGAGCTTTTCTCATTTCTGGAGTGTAAACGTCGAATACGCCTTGGTTGTGAGTCTTTCTGTACTTAGTAAAGATTTCAGTAATCTCAGGGTCTACTTCGTAACCGTTAGTAGAACAAGCGTTTTGAGCCATCTTGATACCACCAAAAGGTTGTAGTGAACGCTTGAAAGGCTTATCAGTTTGGAAACCTACGATTTGCTCTAGGTCTTTATTTAGGTAACCAGCACCGTGTGAAGTAATAGTAGATACTACCTTAGTATCCATATCTAGCACACCGCCTGCTTCTCTTTCTTGCTTGGAAAGTTCCATAACCTGTTCCCAAAGCTTAGTAGTAGCCTCAGTAGGTCCTTCTAGGAATGATTCATCGCCATCATAAGGTGTGAAGTTCTTTAGGATAAAGTCTCTTACGTTTACAGAGTTACACCATCTGCCTTCGGTAAAACCGTACCATTCTTTAGTATCTTGAGTATTCAAAAATAATTCCTCCTTAGTTTAGGGAAGCCTATTAAAACTTACCGAACTTCCCTTACAACTATATTATATACCATATTGCTAAAAAAGTCAACAGAAAATTCTACTATTCTTGAAAAATTTTTCTAAAACTTTAAGTTGCAAATCTATATGTATAGCTAATGAAATACTTATGTATTTTAGGTACGTAAAGAAAAGTCTAAACGATGTCAGTATCAACGAGCCTATAGACACCGACAAGGACGGCAACAGCTTGACCCTCATAGATGTCATAGCTGATGACGACAACATCCATGATGATGTAGATTTACTAATCCGTTCCGAGCAGTTGTATAAGTTCATAGAGTTGGCATTAAATCGACGTGAAATCGAGATTATTACACATCGTTATGGGTTATTCGGAAATGAGCCACTCACTCAACGAGAAGTCGCCAAACGTTTGAACATTTCGAGGTCTTACGTCTCTAGGATTGAAAAAAAAGCTCTAGAAACCTTACGTGAGATGTACGAAAAATATCCAAGTTAGTTTTTTGAGTTTTAGGCATATTATGTATCTTTATGCACTGTATACAATATTTTGTGAATATTTTCCTCAAAACTTCTAATGGGGATTCTTAACTAATATGTTGAAAAAAACTAACAAAGTCATTTTAATTTTGTAGAATAACCACACATTTTTATACCATCTGAATGCCATGTTATCATAGCAAAAAAAATACTATTTTTAATACGATTTTTACAGTATTAAAAAGCTTGTACACTTTTGTGACGTAGTCTATAAAATGACAAAATATTTTACGATAGTGTGTTATTATTATCTAGTGAAATTTTAAAATATTTTTTATTTTGCGTTGCAAAATCTGCGGAACGTCGTCAACGACGTTCCACCATGCGATAATATTACAAAGGTGGTTTTCAATGTACAATCTAGATTCTTTTACTTCTAAAGCGATAACTTCTATAAACTTAGCGGTCAAGGTTAGCGGTAACATGGGACATACTTATGTTGGTAGCGAACATCTATTGCTAGGTTTAATCAAAGAGGGGACTAATACCGCTTCTATTATTTTGGCATCGTATCGGGTGAACGAGAAGAACGTCACCGAACGGATAAAATCCTCAGTAGGCACAGGCGAGGAACTCATATTGACATACGAATGTATGACCCCCGCCCTCTGCAGGATACTCTCACGTTCTAGTGAAATTTGTAAGTCTTCAGGCGTGAAGTTGGTAGGCACTGAACACATTTTGGAATCTATCCTAAAGGAGAAAAATTGCACGGCAAACTTAATATTACAGGCGTTAGGCGTGAACGTCAATAAGCTTGGTAAAGAGTGTCTAGGGAATACCATTTCAAGTGACAGTAAGCCAATCAACCCAGCCACCGATTTGGACAGCAGACAGATTCCTAACTTGACTAAGTACGGCAAAAATCTCACAGAACAGGCATTCAAAAAGGGTTTCGACCCACTAATCGGAAGAGATGACGAACTCGAAAGAGTGGTGCAGATACTCTCACGTAGGACGAAAAATAATCCATGTCTCATTGGAGAGGCAGGGGTCGGTAAGACTGCAATAGTCGAGGGTCTCGCACAGAAGATAGTACAGGGCGAAGTCCCTAACGATTTGAAACGCAAGAACATCTTTTCATTGGATATACCATCACTGTTGGCAGGTGCTAAGTATAGGGGCGATTTTGAAGAACGTATCAGGGCGTGTATCAATGAGGTTGTCAAGCAAGGAAACATAATCCTCTTTTTGGATGAGTTGCACACTATCGTTGGGGCAGGTGCTGCCGAAGGTGCTGTCGATGCGTCAAACATTTTGAAACCACAACTTGCTCGTGGAGAGTTACAAGTCATTGGGGCGACCACTACTAGTGAATATCGTCATGAGATAGAACGTGACAACGCTTTAGAACGTAGGTTTCAACCCGTGCTAGTAGACGAACCTACTGAAGATGAAACATTATCTATCCTAAAAGGTCTTCGTGGAAACTATGAAGATTATCACAACGTGATAATTCCTGATGAGGTTTTAAAGTTAGCGGTATCACATTCTACGAGGTACATCAATGATAGATACTTACCCGACAAGGCTGTAGACCTCCTAGACGAAGCGTGTTCAAGAGCTAAGTTGAAAAAATCATTAAGTAGGCATTATGGCAGTGAAGTCTCCGAAGATTTTCAAACGGATAGCGGTAGGCTCACTTTGGAGGACATCCACCGCACCATGTGTTCCGATGGCAACGTATCTACAAAGACCATCTACGTCACCGAACAGGACGTTTGTGACGTGACTTCCGCTTGGAGTGGTATACCTACTTCTAAAACTTCAAAGAGTGAAACCGTGAAACTTTTAGAACTTGAAAAACATCTAAAGGAGCGTGTAATCGGTCAAGATGTGGCGGTCAAATCCGTGGCGGATGCTATCGCTAGAAACCGTTGTGGTCTTCGTGATGAGTGCAGACCGATAAGTTCATTCTTATTTTTAGGTTCTACCGGTGTCGGAAAAACTGAACTGTCTAAGGCGTTGGCTAGTGAACTTTTCGACAGCGAAGACTGTTTGATAAGGTTCGATATGTCGGAATATATGGAGAAACATTCAGTATCTAAGTTGATAGGTTCGCCCCCTGGTTATGTGGGTTGTGAGGATGGCGGTCTCCTAACGGAAAAGGTTAGACGTAAACCCTACAGTGTAGTCCTATTCGATGAGATAGAAAAGGCTCATATAGACGTTTCAAACGTACTGTTGCAAGTCCTTGACGAGGGATATTTAACAGACAGTCTCGGCAGGAGGGTGAGCTTTAGAAATACTATCATAATAGTTACTTCTAACGTAGGTTCGAGTGTGGCAAACAAGTATGGAAGTATCGGTTTTTCTGAGAAATCCACCTATGAGAGCGTAAAAGATAGGGTTCTTCAAGAGGCAAAGAGCCACTTTAAACCTGAACTTCTCAACCGTATAGATGATGTGATAGTATTTGAAAAGTTAGGTATCACACAATTGGAGGGCATAGCCGTCAAGCTGTTGAAAGGTCTTCAGTTGAGGGCTTCAAAGTTGGGTATAGAACTCTCATTCGATTCTAGTGCAATAAGGCTCTTAGCCAGTGAGAAGTCTACAAATGAATACGGTGCTAGACCTCTAAAACGCAAGATTGCTGAAAGCATAGAGACTCCACTATCGGAACGTTTACTAACGGATGGTATCAAGAGCGGTGACAAGGTTTATATCTATGATGATGGCGGAAACTTTGCTATCAAGAAGTGTGGTAAGGTTTCCATCAAAAAGTGAGATTTGTTACGATAAAAAAAATCGGAACGCCGTGGGTGACGTTCCGTAATTTGATGTGGAAATTTGAATTATCGAATTTGAGTTAAAAACCATACGCCTGTGTTGAATAGTTGTTATCATCATAACCGTAGTTATTGTTATTATAGTTGTTGTAGTTGTAATCGGTGGAGTAGTTGTAGTATGCGGTAGTCGTGATAGGTAAGGCATAAGAGTTCGTAATGGCTGGGACGTAGTCGTCATAGTATTCTGTGCTGTCGTCGTAGTTTGGATTGTCAACGTTAGCATCAAGAGTGGTCTGTACGTAGTAGTAGGTGTAATCTTCAGCGGAGGTAGTTTCAAAGGTTACCCACGCTAGAGTGGTCTGTTCAGGATTCTCCTCATCGTCTTCGGTGGTGGTCTCCTCGGATTCCTCACTCTCTTCTTCGTCCTCGGATGTGGTAGTATACTCTTCTTCCTCATCTTCAAGGTAAGCGGATACTAAGTCTACAGCATCGTCATAGGTGTAAGCATCGGATAGGGTGAACTCCACGAAAGCGTCATCGATAGGTGTTAGCCTTAGAGTTTCGCTGTCATCGTCGTAATCCCAATTGAACGCCACCAACTGACCGCTGTTGTCATCATCTATGCAGATGTATTCATAAGTGAGCCACCAAGTGCCATCGTAAGTGATAACGCCGTCATCGCTTTGGGAGTAATCGTCGTCGTCTTCCTCCTCATCCTCATAATATTCACCATCTTCGGATTCTTCTTCTTCGTCCTCATCATAGGAATATTTTGTAGTAGTGGTCGTAGTGGTAACGCTCTCACTTGGATTTTTAAGTGCTACGTATAGATATATATCATCATAGTTACGCACTAAGAAATCCGCACAGGTGTTGCCATCACCGACCCAATATGCACCAGTTTCTAAGGTATTGGTTAAGGTATCAAAGTTGTTAGCGATGGTTTCGTCAACATCGGATAGTTCGTCATCGTTGTGAATTGAAGAGACGTACATCCCCTCCATAGCGAGTATCATGTCGCCATTGGAAAGTTCGATAGGGGTGTAATCGTAGTATGTGAGACGTTCTGTACAATCCTCATCAGAGTATACCACTATCTTGTCCTCATTTTCGTAGAGTTCCCAATATCCCTCGACATCCTTTTCAATGCCTGAACTGTCTATAGTATGGGTGTAGATTTCGTCGCCATCCAGTTGCATAGAGAAACTTGCACCACTGCCATCACAACCGCCCCATTTGGAATTTTCAAAACGTTCCTTCATAGTAATCTTTTTTTCGGTGGTGGTGGTAGCCATGGTAGTACTGATAGTCGTGGCAGTAGTTGTGCCACTCTCTTGTATCTGTTTGGATAATCCTAACTGTGTCTCTTGGAAATCCTCACCGTTACAACCTCCGAAAGACACCAATGCTAACGATATTACACCGTATGTAACCATCTTTTTAAATTCCATAATGTAACACTCCTCTAAAGTGAAAGTTATCTAAATTTGTACAGATAACATTATACCACAAAAGAGGTGATAAAATCAACGCTTTGGTTAATTTTTGTGTTGATGTATTTTCAACATGAATTTTATATAGTTCCATGCTATCGCATGGCGGAACGCCGTGGGCGGAGTTCCGTACAAAAGAATTACGTATCTGTGAAGTTTAAAAAATCCTGTGTAGGGAACGGGCTGTGACCGTTCCTCAATTTTGCAACGCAAAATTGGTTTGTCGAATTCACGTTATAATTGTATATGAGAGTATATTGGACAATGTCCAAAGCGTGTCCAAAGTTTGTCCAAAAAATGTCCAAACAGAGTATAGAGATAAGAGTATAGAGAATAGAGATTAGAGTAAGAGTTAGAGATAGAATATTAACGATACTTTCGTATCGTGTCCCCCCTCTGTCAAAAGGTTATGTATTGGGATTATATCGAATTGGTTTTAAAATATTATGTATTGAACTGACTATAACCATTCTACCATATGAAACTACTATCGGATTTCAACTAAATACTTTATAGTGGTCTGTGGTTGTTGGTATACGATTATCTCATCATTTTGAAGCATCTTACCGGCGTGAGCGTGTAGACAGTTAGCTCCTTTACAAGCTTGTTGAAGTTTCTCATAGTTGAAATCATAGTACTTGCTGTCGAAACTGTGAACATTGTAAGGTGTACCATATGCGACCTCATACAAACCCATAAACGCTGAATTTGAACTTCCATTAGCCCAATACGAACCCCTCAATGAAGTGTATCCTATGGACTTCCTAGCCTTAGTTGCAAAGTAGATACCATATCCGAACATCTTACCAGTTATGAATGCGTTGGTAGGTCTCAAGACTAGTCCACTGTTCACGATAGACCACCAGTTTTCATTTCGACTACCATGCCAAAGTAGTTTTGTAGTAGGGTTATCGTTGGCGGATAGGTAATCATCAAAAGCGGATTGGGTGTTCTTGTTGGTGACCCTCCATGCACGATAGAACTTGTTTTCGTCATCACCGAGGTGATACTTTATGTTCACGATGTCTACATCATCGACTGGTTCAAAGGTCAAACCCAAAGCTTCCAAGATGGTCACCTTTGGAGTGTCATTTTGATTGTCTGCCTTGGTATCCTCAGTGACTACACGTTGATAAACTTGACAGCTCATTACGTCTAAGAGTTCCTGTTCTCTGTGGATGGTCTTAGAAAAATCTTCTTTAGACTTAACCAAAGCATCGGATACTTTTTTCATTTTACGTGGGATGACCTTAAATAGTTCTAGAAGTCTCCTGTTGAACTCTTGAACATCATCAGTTATGGTTGCAAGGTTCGTGATGATTTCCTGTGCCTCGTCTACCATGGCTTGAGTAACCTTATCCGAAGTGATATTGTAGTTCGCCCTGATGGACTGTTTAGCCATACTTTGCAACTTTTCCACAATGTCACGGATGTTCTTGTCTGGAATTTCGGCGTAAGTATCGTCCTTTTCGACTTCCTTTTCTACGAGGTCTTCTATCAATTCGGATTTGTCAGCGTAACCCTTGGCGAGTTTCTCACGAAGTTTCTTGTTCCAATCCCTGATAGGATAGTTTCTAACCTGAGGTTTACTACCTACACGACCATACTCCACTGTGAAGTTGTCGCCATGTGGAATCATTTTGTAATACTTGTTGTTGTTAGCGTCTGCGGTTACCATCATTAGATAGGTAACTTTAATATCATCATTTTCGTACATATGTATAACCCTTTCTATTTATTTTATAAACTATAAATTAACGTGAGTTTGATATAATCCCATGATGTCGTTCCGAAGATTTGCTGAAGGCAAACTGTATTGTCGAATTTATGTTAGATTACAAGTGACAAATCAAGATTTCTATATCTGTGCCTTTGAAAACATCTTGCACGATAAGCTTGACTTTTTTCCATTCGAGACCGTCCATGCCACAACCAATATAGGGCATTGCAACCTTTTTGATGTCCCCTTTTAAACATTGAATCTTCATATCAAGGAGGGCGACTTTTAACGTTGCATAGGTAGGTTTATCATAGCGTGTAGCCTTGGTTACTAGGTTGAATACGTTGTCAACTTTCAACGCACAGATTCTTCCTGACTTATTAGGATAGTTATCTTGTAACTTACGTTTCATATCATAATGCTTGTCCATCTGCTTAGCGACACCTGCTCCCAAGGTGTAATCTCCTGAGATACAGTGTGCCAAGTAGTAGTCCTTAGGGACTGTAAACAAGTCTTTTCTTTCCTCGTGTATTAAAGTTTTTCTAATGTCCATGTGGATGCTCCTTTCGATATAACTATGAACTGGTTGGATTTTCTTAATTATATAACATAATATTCAATTTGTCAACATTTCTATGGGAATATTTCAGGACATTAATTTAATTTTAAAAAATTCACATATACTATTGACTTTTGGTTGAAATAGTGGTATAATCAAATTTAGTGAGATAAGTTTAGATAATCTTCGGGGGTAGCGTGAAAGTCGCAATTGGTGGTAAAAGTCCACGAGCCTTTGGGCATGATTTGGTGTGATTCCAAAACCAACCGTACAGTCGGGATAAGAGAAGAAACTCATAATATATATATTTAACGATTAATAGTTAATGTTTAATTTACGATAGTTATCCCCCTTAGAATTTTAATATATTCTAGGGGGTTTCTGTGCATTTGGGGTGTTATCATGAGCGATAGTGTATATATGCAACGTGCCATTGAGTTAGCCAAGAACGGTATAGGTTTTGTAAATCCTAATCCGTTGGTGGGGGCGGTAATCGTCAAGGATGGCAACATCATAGGGGAGGGCTATCACGCCAAATACGGCGACCTCCACGCTGAACGCAACGCCTTTAAATACTGCGACGACCACCACATCGATTGCACAGGTGCGACCATCTATGTGACCCTTGAGCCTTGCTGTCATCATGGAAAACAACCGCCTTGTACTGAGGCTATCGTGGAGCATGGCATCGCTAAGGTGGTTATAGGCTCACGTGACCCGAATCCGCTAGTGAGTGGCAAGGGCGTTGAGTATCTTCGCAACCACGGCATAGAGGTGACTACCGATTTCATGCGTTCCGAATGTGACCAGCTTAACGACATATTCTTTCACTACATAACCACCAACCGACCTTACGTAATCTTGAAGTCGGCGACCTCTTTGGATGGCAAGGTAGCTTCTTACAGTGGCAAATCTCAATGGATTTCTTGCGAAGAATCGAGGAGACATACACATCAAACTAGGAAGAGGGTGTCTGCTATCATGGTAGGAATCGGCACGGTTTTGGCTGATGACCCTATGCTGACCTGTCGCACGGAAAACCCATCGAATCCGGTTAGGGTAGTCTGTGACAGCAACTTGCGAATCCCATTAGATTGTAAGCTCGTTTCCACCGCTAGGGACATAACTACGTATGTAGCCACGATTTCCGACGATTGTGAAAAAGTCGCACAACTTGAGAGTTTGGGCGTTAAAGTTTTAAAAGTTTCGTCAAAAGATGGAAAGGTCAACCTTAACGAACTGATGGATATCTTGGGCGGTTTAAAGCTCGATAGTCTGTTGATTGAGGGCGGTTCTGAGTTAAACTTTTCCGCCATTGAGAGCGATATCGTGGACTGTTTGCAAGTGTATTTAGCTCCTATGATTTTGGGCGGTAAGACTGCAAAGACTTCCGTTGGCGGTCTCGGTTTTGACAGTCCGAACGTGGCTAAGAGGTTCAAACTTTACAACGTTGAAACCATCGGCACGGATTTGTTTTTAGAGTACAAAGTCAATTAGTGCAAAATCGAGGTGGTGAATAGATGTCAAAAGTAATCATAACTTGCGGTAAAATCTGTAGCGGAAAGACTACCTACGCTGAAAAGTTGCGTATTCAACGTAGGGGCGTGGTACTCTCGATAGATGAGGTAATGCTTAATCTATTTGATGAGAATCTAGGAGACAAACACGACGAATATGTTGCAAAAGTCAAAGCTATGTTGCTTGACAAGTCTCTAGAACTAATAGAAGTCGGGATTGAAGTAATTCTAGATTGGGGTCTTTGGACTAAAGAAGAAAGGCAATCCATAAGAGAATTTTACAAGTCTAACGGCGTTGAGTGTGAAATACATTACTTAGATATTAATGATGAGCTTTGGCAACAACGTATAAATCTTCGTAACAGTCAAATCCGTGAGGGTAAAAGTTCCGCATACTATGTGGATGATGGTTTGGCTGAAAAGGTCAATTCAATCTTTGAAAAGCCATCCGATAGCGAGGTAGACGTATGGCTTAAAGCTTAAGAGAGGTGATGTAAAATATTTACGGGAATCATTGAAGAAGTCGGAACAGTTTTGAGCATAAAAAAAGGTAACGTTTCTAGTAAAATCACTTTTGGAGGCAGTAAAATTTTTGACGACATCCATTTGGGAGACAGCGTAGCAATCAATGGCGTGTGCCTTACCGCTGACACTTTGACCGAAAACTCTTTTACCGCCGATGTCATGGCGGAAACTCTTCGCAGAAGTTCTCTTGGAGATTTGAAAATCGGGAGCAAGGTAAATATGGAACGTGCCATGCTTTGCAACGGACGTTTTGGCGGACATATTGTTTCGGGTCACGTCGATGCAACGGGCGTAGTTACGGACTTCAAGCGTGAAGAAAATGCCGTTTGGGTTACCATTTCCGCTGAAAGCAAGACGTTAAAGTATATCGTTGAAAAGGGGTCAGTCGCTTTGGACGGCATAAGTTTGACCGTTGCAAACGTCGATAATACGTCGTTTAAAGTATCTGTCATTCCTCACACGGCAAGTGAAACCACGCTGTTGAACAAGTCCGTGGGCGACAAAATCAACATAGAATGTGACGTAGTTGGTAAATACATCGAGAAGTTTTTGAACTTTAAAGATAAAGAGAGTGTAAAATCCAGTGTGGATTTGAACTTTCTTGCTAAACATGGATTTATATAAAATAAACATCAAATAATGATTTTAGGAGGAGTTTTTTATGAAAATGCCATTTAACATGGATAATCTACAAGAAATCGGTAAGCAGTTCGGTAACGCTACAGGTGGCGATGTTACGAATCTAGAGTGGAAGTTAGTCGGTTACGACAAGGACGGCAAGGAAAAGACAAAAATCGATGTGCCACTAGACCAGATTATGGACATACTCGCTAAAAATAAGTTGAAATAGCACTCAAAGAACGTCGTTTCGACGTTCTGCTAGTTTGACATGACATATGTAAAAAACGTAAAATAGAGGAGGTCAACAAATGTTTGAGTACAACACAATTCCTGAAGCCCTCGAAGACCTACGAAACGGCAAGATTATCCTAGTTACGGATAACCCAGACCGTGAAAATGAGGGCGATTTAATTTGCTCTGCAGAGGGCGCAACCCTCGAAAATGTGAACTTCATGGCATCTAAGGCAAAGGGATTAATATGTATGCCGATGAGTTCGGAGTACATCCAAAAGTTAGGTTTGCATCCTATGGTCGCACACAACACCGACAACCACGAAACTGCGTTCACAGAAAGCATAGACCACGTATCTACGACCACGGGAATTTCCGCTTTGGAGCGTTCCATCACTGCCATGAAATGCGTAGAAGATGGGGCAATTCCTGGAGATTTTCGCCGTCCAGGGCATATGTTTCCGCTTGAAGCTAAGAGAGGCGGAGTCCTTGAAAGAAACGGTCATACCGAGGCAACCGTCGATTTGATGCGTTTAGCAGGGTTAAAACAAGTGGGTTTATGTTGTGAAATCATGGCAGACGATGGCACTATGATGCGTAAAGAACAGCTTGTCGAATTTGCTAAGCAAAACAAACTTACGTTTATAACCATCAAGGATTTACAAGCCTATCGTAAAAGATATGATTTTTTTATGGATGAGGTATCTACTGCAAAATTGCCTACAAAGTACGGAAACTTCACTATACACGGATTTTACGACAACATTAAAAAGGAACATCATGTGGCACTCACCATGGGAGACATTTCAAACGGCGAACCTGTGTTGTGTAGGGTACACTCGGAATGTCTAACGGGCGACGTTTTTGGTTCATGCCGTTGCGATTGTGGCGAACAACTTGACAGCGCTATGAAACAGATTGCAAAAGAGGGTCGTGGAGCATTGTTATATTTACGTCAAGAAGGTCGTGGAATAGGCTTAATAAATAAGTTAAAGGCTTACGAACTTCAAGAACAAGGTTTTGACACCGTTGATGCAAATATCAAGTTAGGTTTTGCACCTGATTTACGTGATTACTCATGTGGTTCACAGATGTTGTTGAAATTGGGTATCAGTAAGTTAAGGCTTTTGACAAACAATCCATTGAAGATTTCTGACCTATCCGAGTACGGCATTGAAATAGTCGAAAGGGTGCCTATACAGATTAACACAAACCGTTTTGATGAGTTTTACCTAAAAACTAAACAACATCGCATGGGACATCTTGTAAATTATGACGATAATAATTGACATTTAAATATCGGCATATAGAAATATTTTAGTAAAGGAAGTTTTAAAAATGAATATTATTGAGGGAAAATATTTAGGCAATGATATCAAAATTGGTATAGTTGCATCAAGATTTAACGAATTTATCACCAGTAAGCTCATTGGCGGTGCTGAAGATTGTCTAACTCGCCATGATGTACCTACTGAAAATATCGATTTAGCGTGGGTTCCAGGGGCATTTGAAATACCAGTGATAGCTCAAAAAATGGCACAGTCGGGAAAATACGATGGCATAATCTGCTTGGGAGCGGTAATTCGTGGAGCAACTAGCCATTACGATTACGTGTGTGCGGAAGTCTCAAAAGGCATAGCTACGGTGTCTTTGCAGACTGGCGTTCCTGTGATGTTTGGTGTGGTTACTACTGACAATATCGAGCAAGCTATCGAACGTGCTGGTACAAAAGCTGGAAACAAAGGTTACGATTGTGCTATGTCCGTGCTTGAAATGGTAAACTTAATGAAAAAACTTTAAGTTTCACTACGTAAAAATAGTTGGAGATTTCAAAATGAAAGCTATATTTTTTGACATCGATGGAACGATAATTTCGGATGATGGAAAACGTTATATTCCGCAAAGTACTGTAAAAACTATAGAAAGATTACGTGCGAATGGTCATATGACGTTTGTAAACACTGGAAGAGTTTATTGCAACGTAAATCCGATGATTAAACAGCTAGGATTTGATGGCTATGTGTGCGGTTGTGGAACAAATATAGTTCTAAATGGCAAAGATTTTTTCTATCTTGAGCCTAAAAAGTCACGCTGTTGCGAGGTTGCAAACACTATACACAACTTAGGATATGAAGTTCTATATGAACACAAAGATGGTGTGTTTTTTGATTTTCTTACTGCCACAGCTGAACGTTCTTTAAAATGGAAAGAATTTTTTGAACGTGAACGCAAGGACGTAACTAAGGACATCACGCATAAAGATTTTATTTTTGACAAGTTCATAGTATGGTTGGATGCTGACAAAAATGTTCAAAAACTTGTTGATTTTATAAGTGTAGATTTTGACACGATTTTACGAAGTGAAAGCACAGGAGATTTTTTTGAAGTTGTGCCAAAAGGGTACAGTAAAGCAACTGCAATCCAAACCATTGCAGAGAAATTTAACATTCCAAGAGAAGAACTTTACGTAGTCGGTGACGGTGAAAATGACATTCCAATGTTTAAAGCTGTAGGAAACAGCATCGCTATGAAGGGAAATTCTAACGTATATCCTTATGTTTCTTACGTCACGGATACCTTATATAATGATGGAATACAAAAAGCGATGGAACATTTTAACCTCATATGACACGTAAAAATAGCATAAAAAAATCGGAACGGTGTTAAAACTGCTCCGATTTTTTACATTTATATTGTAGATAGTATGTATTCCAGTTTGCCACGTACTGTATAATTTCCGAAGTTTGCTGATATAAACACACTGTCACCTTTGCGTACTTGAAGTTGTCCGCCATCGTATTCTATAGTGCCTTCGCCGTCTAAGAATATCAAACTGTGAAAACTTTCGTCAGTAGCTGAAGTATTTAAAACGTCATTTACCGTTATTAATTGAGTTTTAAAGTGGTCACATTCCGTCAATTTTCTTACGGAGTAGCCCACATATTGAACAGTTTCATATTGCGGAGTAGCCTTGCCTAAGCTCGTATCTATGACGTCCAACGACTTGTCGATATGTACTTCTCTACCTCTGCCGAAATCGTACAAACGGTATGTAGTGTTGCTATTTTGCTGTACTTCAGCAATTAGAATGTTCTTTCCGATGGCGTGAACCGTTCCAGCTTCGATGTAAAAAACGTCACCCTTATGAACAGGCACGGAGTTTAAAATTTGCATGATTGTATCATTTTTGACACGTTGGCGAATCTCTTCGTTTGACGGATTGCCCTTGAAACCACACACCAACGAGGCTCCTTCCTCACAATCGATGACATACCACATTTCGGTTTTGCCAAAGGAGTTTTCCACACGCCTAGCGTAGTCGTCGTCAGGGTGGACTTGCACAGATAGGTTATCTTTGGCATCGATAAACTTTATCAAAATAGGGAAGTCACCGCCCTTGAAGTGCGTACCTAGGACGTTTTCACCGTGAATTTTAATGTATTCAGTGAGCGTTTTGCCCTTAAATTCACCGTTGGCGATGATACTTTCTCCGTCTGGATGGCACGAAAGTTCCCAAGTTTCGGCGATTTTGTCTTTGTCGCTGACCTTAAAAAAGTCAGTTCTTAGACGATTTCCGCCCCAAATGTAGTCTTTGCAAGGGGCTATCAATTTAATTGGATACATAATAAACGTTACCTTTCTTTTGTAAACTATTTGATTACAACTTTAAGCCATACTTTGCATAAAAGTCAGTAATATCTTTAGCGGATGTGACTAACTCACTGTAAAGAAGTTTCTTAGTTTTAGGGTCATAGAAGCCAATAGTCTTTTCGCCAGTGCAGATACTGCTTTCAACTTTGACTTCTAAACCCGCACATTCGCTTGGCACTGGAACAGTATGATGTTTCTTGTGACCAAACATATTTTACACCGTCACAATGTCTAAAACCTTAAAGTCTATATCTTCGATTGCAGACTTTATTTCTTCATTTGACTTTTCTAAGTTGACTAGAGCATAACCGTCTAAGCTTACATCTATGTCGGTTGCACCTAGCTTGGTTAATGCTTTAGTAACTGATTTTACACAGTGTTGACACATCATGCCTTCTATAAATATCTTTTTCATAAGATTTTCCTCCTCGTGTTATACACGCTTGATGTACATATATCTCTGAAATTTTACACGATTCCATTAGGGTTTTTAACAGTAAAGTTCCAACTGTCAAGGCACATATCGTCTAAGGTGAGATTTGCAGACCAGTTCAACAGCTTTAGAGCTTTATCAGCGTTGGCAAATGACGTAGCTACGTCACCAGAACGACGTTCTACAATCTCGTATGGGATGTCCTTGCCACAAGCCTTTTTGTAAGCCTGTACCACATCTAGGACGCTTGAACCGTTGCCAGTGCCTAGGTTGATAGGCTCGAAACCACGATGTTTTAAAGCATAATCCAATGCTACAACGTGACCTTTTGCTAAGTCTACGACATGAATGTAATCTCTAACGCCAGTTCCGTCAGGAGTGTCGTAATCGTTGCCAAATACTCTAAGATGGTCAAGCTTTCCGATGGCAACTTGTGCGATATATGGCACTAAATTGTTTGGTATTCCGTTAGGGTCTTCGCCGAGAAGTCCGCTCTTGTGGGCTCCGATAGGGTTGAAATATCTAAGTGCTGTGACAGACCATTCACTGTCAGCTGTGCAAAGGTCGTGTAAAATCTGTTCAATCATAACCTTGGTGTAGCCGTAAGGGTTTGTAGCGGAAGTTGGCATATCTTCGGTGTAAGGTGCGACGTTATCCAAGCCGTAAACGGTCGCTGAGGACGAAAATACGATGTTCTTACAACCGCATTGTCTCATGGCGTTGAGTAGCACCAACGTACCATTTATGTTGTTTTCGTAGTACTCTAAAGGCTTTTGCACGGATTCTCCAACCGCTTTTAAACCTGCGAAGTGTATCACTGCATCGATGGTGTGGTTCTGTAATATTTCGACAGTTTTGTCAAAGTCTCGGATGTCTGCTTGATAGAAAATAGGCTTTTTTCCTGTGATTTGACCTATTCTGTCAACCACACTAGCCTTGGAGTTGCTTAGATTATCCATGATTATCACATCATGACCAGCGTTGATAAGTTCAACACACGTGTGGCTACCGATAAAACCTGTGCCTCCAGTTACTAAAATCTTTCCCATGTTAAATGCTCCTTTCGATATAAACAAAAATATACATTGGGAACGGCAACACGCCGTCCCCTATATTAAACTTTACAGATTACTTCTTGTCCTTGGAAGTTTTTCTTCTAGAACGGTAGAGTATTCTCGCTTCGACTTCGGTAAGTTCGTCACGTTTGACAGCTTTGTCAGTCCAGTCAGACCACTCAGACCAGTCCGTGAAGTACTCACGCTTGTAAGTGTAGGTGGTTTCAATCTCTTTTCTGCTGTGATAGAGAAACCACTCGGTGCTTAGTGAGCCTAACTTCATAGCGTACTGTTTGCCGTCTGCGAAGTATGTAGTCATCTTGATGTTACAGTCGATGTCGTCACCAGCAGGAGTAACTCTTTCGGTGTCGTTGCTTGGGAACCAGTCCTCGGTCTTGCCTTGGATGTCTTGATATAGCACGACTTCGTTGTAAACCCAATCTTCGAGCTTGGTATCAGGGTTGAAGATTACGGCAGTCTTTTGAGTGCTGTAGCAAGTTCCGATAGTCCTCACATTGCCGACGTATGTATATCCACAGTACTTGAAACCTAACAGATTTGTGCTAACGTCGCAAGTCTCGGAAACTGGACGTCTTTCAGTAGTGAAGTATCCCTCGTTTTCCCAATCGGAGTATGTTTTCTTTTGGTCGATACAAGTATAACCTGGTAGCTTAGGCTCTGTACTATCGTGAGTTTCAATCTCCTTGGTTCTAGTACGTACACGGAACTGTTTCTTCTGTTCCACTACAAAAGCGTTGTCCATAACCTTGTCAGTAGACCACTCGCTCCATGTGCCGACACTCACTACTAACTTGATTTCCGAACCTTTAACCACTTCTGTGCCAGTGCGAACGCTCTGTGACATGACTAGGTTAGCCTTAACTACTGTAGAGTTATCAGTCGTTAGAGTGACCTTCAAGCCCAAATCTTCGAGTTCTTGTCTAGCCTCATCTTGATTTCTATTCGTTACATCAGGAACTTTCAACATCTCGATAGGTTGGCTAGTAGGCTTAGGCACTGATGCAGGTTTGTTTTGAACGTCTCCAGCAGATACAAACTTCTGTTGAGGTGG
>CAZWRW010000009.1:0-16802 GCA_964636465.1 uncultured Ruminococcus sp.
TTTAAACCTCCTATAAAATTTCAATAACTAATAGATGACAACTAACATACAATTGTATTATCGAATTATCGTTAATTATCATCTATTAACCATCAAACAAATTAAAATTTAGGAACGCCATGTGGCGTTCCGTATTTTTTAGATTATGTAAGTTATCAAGTTAAGTATTCTAAGATAGTCATGCCAGTAGCCTGTTCTATGATACCACAAGTTACTACGCTTAAACCTATCACTAGAGTATACACTGCGAACACTGTAAACCTATTGGATTTTATCAACCATGAAACCATCTTGATAGCACATATGCCCACTACTGCAGATACTACAAAACCTATCAACACTGGGATGATTTCTATGTCTAAACCGATTTCTAAAGCATCTTTAAGTTCGACTAGACAACCTGCCAATATAGTTGGTATTCCTAAGATAAATGAATACTGTACTGCGGTCTCTCTGTCGAGTTTCCTGAAAAGTCCTCCACAGATTGTAGAACCTGAACGTGATACTCCAGGGAATAAAGCTCCAGCTTGAAATAAACCTATGATTATCGCATCTTTTAGAGTGATGTCTCCAGCGTGTTTGTTGAGTTTCTTAACTGGTATCCTATCAGAAGAGAATAGCAAGAATGAAGTGTATAGGAACAACAATCCTAATATGATTAAGTTTTCTCCAGCCTTTTCAAAGATATCTTTTAGTGGGTAGAACGGTACTAATAACACTAAAGAAACTATTAACATATATATCATATTACGTTGAGGAGTTCTAGTTTCGGTATCTTTGAGGGTAAACTTCCCTGAGAATATATCTTTTATGATTGCCACCAGTTCTGCAAATAACGGTTTGATGGTATCCCAAAAGGCTATGAATACCGCCACTAGAGTACCTAAGTGCAAAACTACCAACATGAATGTGGCTTCATCAGTAGAAGCCCCTGTAAGGTGTGAGTATAACGTCAAGTGTCCCGAACTTGATACGGGTAAAAATTCCGTTAGACCTTGTATTACTGCTTGAACGATTGCGTTTACAATACTATTCGACATGATTAAATTAACCACCCTTTCGATTTAAATATTTAAATAGTTTATAGTTATGAATATCTATCCGTGGAACTTTCTATGAGAGAGTATAAGCATTCTAAAGCATCCGAGAGACTGCCAAGGCTATCTATTAAGCCTATCTCTACCGCAGATTTGCCATCCAAGACGGTGCCTATGTCCAAGACTAACTCATCCGTGTTGAAAAGTAAACCTTTAAGAGTCTCCACAGATACGTTACTGTGTTGTGATATGAAGTTGACTATCCTATCTTGCATACGGTTGAGCCAATCCAAACTTTGAGGTACACCCAATACTAAGCCGTTAATCCTAACTGGATGTATAGTCATAGTAGCAGATGGCACTATAAAAGACTTATCCGTACAGACCGCCAACGGTACACCTATAGAATGACTTCCACCTACCACTAGTGAAACCGTTGGAATCTTCATGCCTGAGATAAGTTCGGCTATCCCCAAACCAGCCTCGACATCTCCACCTGCCGTGTTTAGGATTAACAATAACCCTTTGATACTCCTATCCTGTTCTATAGCCGTGAGCAATGGCAAAAGATGTTCGTATTTAGTAGTCTTGTTGTTGGATGGCAAAGTATAGTGACCCTCAATCTGTCCGATTATGGTTATGCAACTTATAGGATATTTGGAGTTCTCAGCGGGATATTCCCCAATGGTTTCCAAAGTTTCCAACTTGTCGGTGTTCTCCTGAGTTTGAGAAGATTCGTCTCTAATATCATCATATTGGTTACACATAACAATAGAATCCTTTCGTGTGAGAATTTTTAAAATCCTAAGTATTATATACCACACTATGGATTAATATTCAAAAACAGTGAGCAAAATGCCTAATATATTGTACCATTCAACACCATAATTGTCAAGGAGAAATTTTGGTATACATCATATTTATTAATTTTTAAAGCAGTTCCTAAATACAATCACACTGCGTAGCAGATGAAATATTATTATTTATCTTATATATTTATTATTATTATATTATTGTGTTGAAATTTGCAACCGATATTTTTACACTTTGAAACTAGGTGAAATTCATTTTGCAACAGTGGGAGTTTCATTTCACAATTAAAGAGAAACCCCCTGCAGTGATACTACAAGGGATTCCTCATATATGAAATGTCGTAAACGGCTTAATTAATTACTATTATACGCAACCTTGAGCCTTCATAGCCTCAGCAACCTTTAAGAAACCAGCGATATTTGCACCAGCCATATAGTTGCCTTCTAGACCGTATTCCTTAGCAGCCTCGTCACATGACTTGAAGATTTGAATCATGATGTTATGTAGCTTAGCATCAACTTCTTCAAAAGTCCAAGATAGACGTTCGCTGTTTTGGCTCATTTCAAGACCGGAAGTAGCAACACCACCTGCGTTAGCTGCCTTTGCTGGTCCGTATAGGATACCGTTTGCTAGGTAAACTTCGATAGCCTCTGGAGTTGAAGGCATATTTGCACCCTCAGCTACTGCGAAACATCCGTTCTTAACTAGGATTTCAGCACTTTCCTTGTTGATTTCGTTCTGTGTAGCACATGGTAGAGCGATATCACATGGGATAGACCAAATGCCACTGCAACCCTCATGATACTCTGCCTCTGGATGTACTGTAACGTATTCCTTGATTCTCTTTCTCTCAACTTCCTTTAGTTGCTTGATTAGAGCTAGGTCTACACCGTTCTTATCAAAGATGTAACCGTTAGAATCGGATAGAGCTACAACCTTAGCACCAAGTTCAGTAGCCTTTTGTGTAGCGTAGATTGCTACGTTACCAGAACCGGAAATAACTACAGTCTTGTTCTTGAAGTCCTTACCGTTAGCCTTTAGCATTTCATCAGTGAAGTAGCATAGACCATAACCAGTAGCCTCAGTTCTAGCTAGAGAACCTCCGAATGTTAGACCCTTACCAGTTAGCACACCAGTGAACTCGTTTCTGAGTCTCTTGTATTGACCGAACATATAGCCAATCTCTCTACCGCCAGTACCGATGTCACCAGCAGGAACGTCACAGTCAGCACCAATGTGTTTGCAAAGCTCAGTCATGAAGCTTTGGCAGAAACGCATAACTTCGCCATCGCTCTTGCCCTTAGGGTCGAAGTCGGAACCACCTTTACCACCGCCCATAGGTAGTGTAGTTAGGCTGTTCTTGAAGATTTGCTCGAAACCTAGGAACTTGATGATACCACTATATACAGATGGGTGTAGTCTAATACCGCCCTTGTATGGACCGATTGCAGAGTTGAACTGGATTCTAAAACCTCTGTTTACTTGTACCTTACCGTTATCATCTACCCAAGGTACTCTGAAGATGATTTGTCTTTCAGGTTCAACTAGTCTGTCGATAACACCAGCCTCTACTAGGTCAGGTCTTCTTTCAACTACAGGTTGAAGGCTATCAAGAACCTCTGTAACTGCTTGAATGAACTCAGGTTCATTAGGGTTTCTCTTCTTTACGTTTTCTAAAACGCCAACAAGGTATTCATTTGTTAAAGCCATTTTGGAAATCCTCCTAAAAATTTATTTTTAAAAAGCCTATGCTAAAAGCACCAATGCAACGCAAAACTTTATTTTATTAAGAATTTTTAAACGATGCATTGTTTATATTTAAAATTATACCACCAAAACTTTATTTTTTCAAGTGGTAATGAAAAAATTTCTTGAAAAAGTTTGAAAACAAAGTTATTACCACTCGTAACTTAAAGAATGAAAGTGAAATACTTAAAAAATTCATATTTAAAAGAATATTTATTTAAGATAGTTAATTTTTTTAGTTTTTGTATCTAGTCATTGAAAGTTATATCGGTAAGTTCTTGCAATACTAGTAATACTTAACTGGATAATCACCCATTTAATATACTTGTATAGTTTACTCAATTTTGCAAAACAGTATGGCTATTTGCGAATGAAATTTTAAAAATTTTTATCCTACTCAATCTATTATTTGATTATATATAATTTTCACAGAAAATTTAATGTTATTTTAATCTATCGGGGATATAATCTAATAGAACGGTTTAAGAACGTTTCCCTACGTTACGTTGGACAACTGTTGAATAATCTACTGATAATTGCAAATTAATTATTGAAAAAATTTTCAAATTGTGATATACTGTATAATGTATTATGTTGGTATCAAACCATGGGGGTGATTTTTCTTGAATACTAAAGACTTTTACGATGAATGCAAGTTTATCTTTAGAGGGTCATGTATATTGAACTTAGTCATCATTGTGGTATCACTGGCGTTTAAAAGGGATGTATCTGTGTTGTTGGGGTTGCTGTTGGGAACTGGTATACTGTTTATCAACTTGAATCTCCTAAAACACGATATAGACAACGCTGTGAAGTATGGGCATAATAGATTTAAGCTCATGTGTGGATATCTGTTGAGGTATCTGCTATTGGGATGTGCGTTCTACTTTGCGACCAACGTCGAACTTTTAAACCCTTACGGTGTGATATTACCAGCATTCTACCCTAAAGTGTTATACACTCTAAAGAGTATCATTAACAGTAAGAAAGGAGTTGAGAAAATGTGAGTAAGTATCTAACAGGTGTCACGGAAATCAACGTCACTGGAGCTAAGATAGTTTGGAGTTTTGATGTAGGTGGTTTAACCATAAACATCAGTGAGACCATAGTGCTAGGTTGGGTAGTAATAGCTATCATCACGGCGTTTGTACTTTGGATAACTCATGATATGAAAAAGATTCCATCAAAGAAACAGGCTGTCGCTGAATGGATAGTTACTACCGTAAACAGTCTAGTCGATGAGAACATGGGCAAACAACACAGAGGTTATGCTCCATACATTGCTACATTGTTTAGTTATTCCATCTTGGGTAGCTTGATAAGTATGGTAGGTCTACGTTCAGTCACTGCGGATTTCAACACCACCATAACTTGGGCAGTAGTTACGTTCTTCTTTATCACGTACGCTAAGATTAAGACTAACGGTCTTGGTGGATACATCAAGGGTTACTTCTCGCCGATATTCGTTATGGCACCGCTTAACGTCATCAGTGAGATAGCTACACCAGTATCTATGGGTTTCCGTCACTTCGGAAACATTGCAGGAGGTATGGTAATCACTAGCTTGATATACTTCGCCTTAACTGGACTCTCTAATGCGTTAGGTTTGAGTATCCCGATATTTACGATAGGTATACCAGCATTACTATCAGTATACTTCGACCTGTTTAGCGGATTTATGCAAGCGTATATATTCATAAGCTTGTCAATGGCATTCATAGGTGGCGGTTACGCCAAGGACGAATAGAAAAATTAAGAGTAAAAGATTTAACTACGTCAATTCGACAAATCACAGAATGGTTTATATATCGTTCCATCATGCGAACACATGGGATTATATCGGATTGACGTAAAGTAAAAAAGTTTTTAAGAATTTTGGAGGTATAAAAATCATGACAGATAAGGGAATTGTGTTAGCAGCATCTGCAATAGGTGCAGGTTTGGCTATGATAGCAGGTATAGGTCCAGGTATCGGTGAAGGTTTTGCAGTAGGTAAAGCTTGTGAGGCTATCGCAAAACAACCAGAAGCTAAGAGTTCAGTAACATCTACCATGTTTATAGGTTGTGCAGTCGCAGAGTCTACAGGTATCTACGGTTTCGTAGTAGCTTTGATACTACTATTCATCAACCCATTCATTGGAAAACTTTAAACCTTACCGTTCACAACACCATAGAACGGAGGTTTTAATATGGGTAACTTAGATTTTTTATCAATAGATGCGGGTAGTATAATCTTTACACTTATAAACACGTTGATACTGTTCCTAGTCTTGAAACATTTCCTGTTCGGTAGGGTAAACAAAGTTTTAGAAGACCGTCAAAATGAGGTCTCTAACACCTACAAAAACGCCGACGAAACTATGGAAAAAGCTAACCAACTAGAGGCTCAATACAACGAACTCATGGCAGGAGCTAAAGAAGAGGGTGCTGAAATCGTACAGAATGCCGTTAAAAAGGCTCAAACTCGTTCTGATGAGATAGTTTCCAATGCTAAGAGTGAAGCACAGCATATCATAGAAAAAGCCAACTCCGAAACCGAAAGAGAAATTAAAAAGGCTAAAGCAGAACTTCAAGATGAGATTTCGGATATGGCTATCATGATGGCTGAAAAGGTCGTTGAACGTGAAATCAACAAGGATGACCACGAGAAGTTTATTAAAGACTTCATAAATCAAAGTTAGGTGGTAGTCTATGAGTGATATAGTTAAAGTATACTCTAACGCAATGTTTCAGCTTAGTGTAGAAGAGAACGTTCTCAATGAGGTTCAAACTGACCTATCCCAAATTGCAGAAGTTTTCAAGTCACAAGAGGAGTTCTTAAAGTTACTATCTTCACCAGTAGTTACGGCTAAAGAAAAAGTTTCTATGTTGGAAAAGGTATTTCAAGGACACTGTAACGAATTGGTGTATAACTTCCTATGCGTACTAGCCGAAAAGAATCGTATGTTGCTATTCTGTGATATTCAACAAGACTTTTCAAAACAGTACGACGAGCATAACGACATCCTACAGGTGGAGGTAACTACTAGTATCCCATTGACTGATGAGCTACGCAAAGGTATCGTGGCAAAGCTCACTAAGGATACTGGCAAGAACATAACCATCGTGGAGACTGTGGATAGTTCCATACTAGGCGGAATCATAATAAGATATAACAACACTGTCATAGATGACAGTATCAAGAGTAGGTTTAAAGACCTATCCAAACAGTTACACAAACATTAACATTAACGTGAGTTCGATATAATTCCATGTAGGGAACGGGCTGTGACCGTTCCGCAATTTTGCAACGCAAAATTGGTTCGTCGAATTTACGTAGGATTAATATAGATTAAGGGAGGTATATTTTTTGAATCTACGTCCAGATGAGATTACTAACATAATCAAGCAACAGATTAAAGATTACAAGTCCAAAGTGCAACTAGACGACGTTGGAACGGTTATGACTGTCGGAGACGGTATCGCTAGAATTTACGGACTTGAAAACTGTATGTCAGGTGAGTTGCTAGAGTTTGAAAATGGTGTCTATGCTATGGCATTGAACCTTGAACAAGAGTTCGTAGGTGCGGTTATGCTTGGTTCGGATAGCGACATCAAAGAGGGCGATACCGTAAAGAGGACTGGTAACATAGTATCAGTGCCAGTCGGTGAAGAGATGCTCGGTAGGGTAGTAGATGCCCTCGGACACGCCATAGATGGTAAGGGTATCATACTAACCAAAGAGACCGCCCCTATTGAAAAGATAGCTCCAGGTATCATCACAAGGAAGTCGGTGCATAAGCCATTACAGACGGGTATCAAAGCTATAGATAGTATGATACCTATCGGTAGAGGTCAAAGAGAGTTAATCATCGGTGATAGACAGACCGGTAAGACTTCCATCGCATTGGATACTATCATAAATCAAAAGGGTAAGGATGTAATCTGTATCTATGTAGCCATAGGACAGAAACGTTCAACGGTAGCCAACGTAGTCGAAACCCTCGAAAAGAACGATGCTATGAGTTATACCATAGTAGTATCTGCTACGGCATCGGAACTTGCACCGCTACAGTATATAGCACCATATTCAGGTGTTACCATAGGTGAGTACTTCTTAAACAAGGGAAAAGATGTACTTTGCGTATATGATGACCTATCCAAACACGCAGTGGCTTATAGAACTCTGTCCCTACTTTTGAAACGTCCACCAGGACGTGAGGCATATCCAGGTGACGTATTCTACTTGCATTCAAGACTACTTGAAAGAGCTTGTTCTCTAAATGAACACTATGGCGGAGGTTCTCTAACGGCGTTGCCTATCATTGAGACCCAAGCCGGTGACGTTTCAGCGTACATTCCTACGAACGTAATATCTATCACAGATGGACAGATATTCCTAGAGACTGACCTATTTAACTCTGGTGTAAGACCAGCAGTCAACCCAGGTATTTCAGTATCAAGAGTAGGTTCATCCGCACAGATTAAAGCCATGAAAAAAGTTTCAGGTTCGTTGAAACTTTTGTATTCACAGTTTAGAGAGTTACAATCCTTTTCACAGTTTGGTTCAGACCTCGACAAAGATACTAAAGACCGTCTAGACAAGGGCGAAAGGATAGTAGAAGTTCTCAAACAGGATAAGAACGCACCAGTCACTGTAGAACATCAAGTGATAATCATCTATGCGGTAGTAAACGACTATTTGAACAGTATCCCAGTTAAGAAGGTTCAAGACTTTGAAAGAGACCTATTTGAATATATGGATACTACCCATCCTGACATTATAACGTCCATCACGACCACCAAAGACTTGACTAAGGAAAACGAGGAGAGTCTAAAGGGTGCTTTAACCGAGTTCGTAAAGAAGTATCTTAACGGTTTAGAGTAGTCGGAGGTGTAGTTTTATGGCAAACATGAAAGACATCAAGAGGCGTATAAAGTCCGTAGAGAGTACCATGCAGATTACTAAGGCTATGGAGTTGGTAGCATCCTCAAAGCTTAGAAGAGCTAAGGAACGTGCTGACGAATGTCAAGAGTACTTCCAAGCTATGTATGAGATGGTCACTCATACGGCTTTAGAAAGTCCTAAAACTGTCTATACTACACCCATCACGGATGAGCCAAAAGTTCTATTGATAGTCATAGCAGGTGATAGAGGTCTAGCAGGAGGTTTCAATGGAAACGTCTTAAAACTTGCTGAAAGCCGTATCAAAGAGGTTGATGGAAACGTAACCATCTTGCCAATAGGTAAGAAATCCGTGGAGTACTTTGAAAAACGTCCTTATGAGACCATCGAGGGATACATGGGTATAGCTGAACATCTACAGATACACGGTGCAGAACGTATCACAGATAGGCTTATGGAACTCTTCGATAGCCACAAGGTGAACACTGTAGAACTTATCTATACGAACTACGTTTCACCACTGTTACAAGAACCTAGACATTTGACACTGTTGCCAATCCCAAACCTTGAAGATAAACCAGTAGTCAAAGGCACGGTTAGACCTATCACAGAGTTTGAGCCATCAGCGGAAAGTGTGCTAAGTATGTTAGTACCTAAGTATATTTCGGGTATGCTATACTGCACCGTGGTGGATAGTTTCGCATCGGAACAGGCATCAAGGCGTATCGCCATGGAAAACGCATCCGACAACGCCACCGAAATGATAGATGCATTATCATTGCAATACAATCGTGCAAGGCAATCGGCAATCACCCAAGAGATTACAGAAATCGTGGGCGGTGCTACTAGCGTAGAATAATAGAATTTGGTGTTAATATATAATTTTGAGAAAGTGAGGTAAAGGTCTAAATATGCAAAATATCGGTAAAGTAGTACAGATTATCGGTGCAGTAGTGGACGTTAAGTTTGAAAAAGATAGTCTTCCAAAGCTACTAAACGCAATAGAGATAGATAATCATGGCGTAAAGCTCACGATAGAAGTTGCCCAACACATAGGTGATGATGTCGTTAGGTGTATCGCTATGAGTTCCACGGACGGCTTAGTGCGTGGTATGGATGCCATCGATACAGGAAAACCTATACAAGTTCCAGTAGGTAGAGAGACTCTAGGTAGAATCTTCAACATACTAGGCGAACCAGTAGACGAGCTACCTTTTAAGGGCAGTGGTGAAAAGTGGTCTATCCATAGAGAAGCACCATCCTATGAGGAACAGACGGCATCCAGTGAGGTGCTAGAGACAGGTATCAAAGTTATAGACTTGATTGCCCCTTACTTAAAGGGCGGTAAGATAGGTCTATTTGGTGGTGCGGGTGTCGGTAAGACGGTACTAATTCAAGAGTTGATAAACAACGTAGCCAACCAACACGGAGGTATCTCAGTATTTACAGGCGTAGGCGAACGTACTCGTGAGGGTAACGACCTATACAACGAAATGAAAGAGAGTGGAGTTATCGATAAGACTGTACTAGTGTATGGTCAAATGAATGAACCTCCAGGTGCTAGAATGAGAGTAGCACTCTCAGGATTGACTATGGCGGAATACTTCCGTGACAAGGAAAATCAAGATGTGTTACTGTTTATAGATAACATCTTTAGGTTTACACAAGCCGGTTCAGAAGTTTCTGCACTGTTGGGTAGAATGCCATCAGCGGTAGGATATCAGCCTACACTAGCCACCGAAATGGGTGCTTTACAAGAGAGAATAACTTCAACTAATAAGGGTTCTATCACATCAGTACAGGCGGTATACGTCCCAGCCGATGACCTTACAGACCCTGCTCCTGCAACTACGTTCGCACATCTAGATGCAACTACAGTACTATCTAGAAGTATATCATCTTTGGGTATATACCCTGCCGTAGACCCTCTTGAAAGTACCTCAAGAATCCTATCACCTGATGTGGTGGGTCAAGAGCATTACGAAGTCGCTAGACAAGTACAGAACATCCTACAGAGATACACTGAACTTCAAGATATCATAGCCATCATGGGTATGGACGAACTCTCCGATGAGGATAAGCTTACAGTAAATCGTGCTAGAAAAGTTCAACGTTTCTTATCGCAACCGTTCTCAGTAGCGGAACAGTTCACAGGTATGCAAGGTAAGTATGTACCTATCAAGGAGACCATCAGAGGATTTAAGGAAATCATAGAGGGTAAACATGATGACCTCCCAGAGTCTGCATTCTTGTTTGCTGGTACTATAGATGATGTCATCGAAAAGGCTAAGGGTGATAAGTAATGAGTACCTTTAAACTTCAAGTCATCACGCCTGAAAAAGTTTTCTTTGAGGGCGACGTGATTCAAGTCACCGTAAGGACTACCGAAGGCATGGTGGGAATCCTAGCAAACCACATAAACTACTGTGCGATACTTCCATCAGGTGAGATGAGAATTAAACTTATCGACAACGTAACTAAAGAGGTTGCAGTATCTTCAGGAACTATTAAAGTTTCCAAAGAGAAGACTGTGGTGTTAGCATCGGCTTGTGAGTGGGCTGACGAAATCGACTTACAATGGGCAAAACGTTCTGAGGAGGACGCTCGACAGAAGTTAAAAGAACGTTCCAGTGACCAAGAGTTCAAATACGCTGACTTGAAACTCAAACGTGCATTGAACAGGTTATCTGTGGGAAATAAAAAATGATTCTCTGCGTATGATAAATTTTCGGAACGGCGTTTCGTCGTTCCGATTTTTTTTATGCCATTTTGATAAATCTGCGGAACGATAACACAAAAAAAGTCCCCATACCTTGGAAACCTCGGAATGGGAACGTTAATATATGGGTGTGATAAGTAAGTTAGTTTGAGAACTTACTGTTGATTTCAAGAATCATGTTGCTTAGTTTCTGTGACTGTACGTCCAAACTATGGATTGCGTTGATGTTTTCCTCATCGTTCTTCATGTTGGATTGCAACCTTGATAGGAAACTATCATTGAAGATGTTACCCAACTTTTCAAATAGGTTGATAACGTTCTCCATATCCTCGGAAGTAATATCGTTGACATCTATGTCACCGAAGTACTCTTGGAAGTTTTCAACTACTGCACTCATGCTGTTCAAGTCAGCGATTAATCCCTTTAGTGTTTGGTTGGACTTTATAGATGCACTGCTAACATTTTCGATAGTGGTATTCAAACTGATAGAAGTATCAGAGAGGGTTTGAATCTCACTTTCGAGGGCATCGTGTAACTTGCTGATTTCTGAGAGCTGAATGTGTAGCTTATTCTTCATGTAGAATACACAGTTATCCTTGATGTTGTAACCTTGATATATCATGTTAGCCATTTCGTGGCAGGTATCATAACCACAAGAGTTACAGTCGATACTACGGTCTTCTTTAGTAACTTTCAACATGGAGTTGAAAATCTCATCGATGTCACTTTCGCTTGGAAGTCTGGTCATCTCATAGTGGTTAGTGTAGGTACACCTAAAGTCGCTAGGGTTGAAATGCTTATCGAACTGTTTGTAGTTCTTATCCTTATTGAAGAAACCACCTCTAGACTTCTGTGCAGTGATTTCAAGCTCATCCATGTAACTTTCCACATCTGCGAGGGCGTTCTCGATGTTGGCAGTACCTTGGTTACAACCATACTGACAGTTTAGAACGTCCAAAATGTCAGGACGGATGTTTTCATGTACACTAACGTAACGCTCTAGACGTTTGTATACGTGCTGTGGACCTTCGGAAGTACGTACTACTAAGTTAGGTTGTAAAGTTAGGATGTTATCTTTAAGTCCGCCTGGTCTTGGGAAGAGTTGTCCAAGTATACCTGGGTTAGCGTTGAACTCAAAGCTTGATACACCTTGATTATCGAAACTTAGACCTTTTCTAGTGAAGTATTTTTGTAGACTTTCAAAAGTCACATTGAAGTTAAAAGTGTTATACTTTATAGCCTCGGAAGTCTTAGCTATACATGGAGAGAATAGCACTATAGGCACACCGTTTTCGTAGTTGTGATACTTTTTCAAGTATATCGCTAGACATGATGCTGGACTATGTACTGGTGCTAGTTTCTGTACTAGTTTAGGTTGATACTTCTCGATGTAGTTCACTATGGCTGGACAAGGTTGACTGATAATCTTGCTACCTTTTTCATGTTTTAAGAAGTCGTTATAACCCCAAACACAGATATCTGCACCAAAAGATACGTCATAAATCTTGACGTTTCTGTTTTGCATTTTGAAGTACTGTAACATATGTTTCCATTCTTCGTGTGGAAAAGCTGTCTTGATGGCAGGAGCTACTATTATATTGATAGGGTCGCCATTCTCGAACATTTCAAAGAAGTGTTCGGAGTGGTCAACGTAGCCTCTAGCCTCGTGTTTACAGACCTTTACACACTCACCGCAGTTGATGCATTTGTCAGGGTTTACGACTGTAACGAACTTATCGGTAGTGCCTTCTTTTAGTTTGGTAGTGTTAGCTACCTTTACAGGACATACCTTTATACATTTGTTGCAACCGATACACTTGTCTACGTCTACGGTTATGATGTTTTCTAACTTGTTGTTGAATTCCATACTTAAAAATTCCTTTCTATAACATTATAGATATATGATAATAATTCATAATATTAACTTGAGTTTGATAAAATCCTATGCTTTCGCATGGTGAATGGTCTACATAGGATTTTATACTCAAACAAATTTAAAATCAAATGATGAACTCTTCGGAACGCCGTGTGACGTTCCTTGATTTGTCAAACTAGTTGAAATTATATAGACTTACTATTTATTCTTTGTAGTCAAATTCAGCTATTGAGCCGAAGTAATCCAAGTTGAAGTGTTGGAAGATTGGCAACACACTATTAGGATTGATAGTCTTAAACTCGCCATTCTTGACGGTACAGTTCCAAGAGTTTTTACTAACGTTTATGAGTCCGAATACGTTTGAGTGAATCTTGTTTTCTTGTACCACACCTATGACATCGTTGTAAGGTTTAGGGTTATCTTTTAGAAAAGTAGCATAGACTTTGTTGCCCTCATAGACCGGTATACGATACTTCTTCTTCTTGAAGTAGATTGAGTGGTATTGACTATTACACTTTTGACACTCAAAGAACGTTTCAGAAGTGAGCTTGTATAGGAATGAGAAGTCTACTCTACCACATACACATGGAAGTATGTCACTCTCTAGATGGAGGAGTACATCAAGCCATTGTAATGGGGTGTATCTCTCTTCAGGGGAGAAGAGCTTGTCACCTAGACTATATACGAACGCTTCTCTTATGTATTCAGGATACTTTTCCCACATGGATAGCACGGCGAAGTGTACACCTCTTACAGGCTTGTTACTTGAATCGTTACGGTCATATATGAACTTAGCCTCATCACTGTAGTACTTGATTTGGTTTTTAAAGTCCAATGAGAGGTCGCTAACGACTTTTTTACCCTCTAGTGGGTGGTTGTGGAAAAATATCCTAAAGAGTAGCACAGCTAATGTGTGACTATCTGTATACTGATTAGGTTGAGTAGTTTCGTTAAGAAGTTCAGGGGCAAGGTATATACAACCCTTATTGATAGTGAACTCTTTATCTTTTCTAGTGATTGCGTTAGAGATATCCAGTAGAACGTCACCATTTTCAATGTTGACTAGTAAATCTTCTTCATAAAAAGAGTAGAAGAAGTTATTTTTACTGTTCAAGTCGTTGAAGATTTTAGCAACGTTGATAGCTGTATTCACTATCGCATTGATGTTCTTAAACTTAACCTTAGTACGCTTTGGTGTATGGTCATATTCATACTCTATGGTATATCCGTTTATGATATCTCTAAGAGTATAGTAGCTATGGTTGGTATTGGCGTATATACATCCGAAACCACCACTAGGATTAGGTTTTGTGAATATCGTAGGCTTTAGCACATACGATGGACACTTAGTATCTTTGAATAGAGTTTCTAGTTCAGTCCTAAGCTTTTTGAGGTCACCACATACGGATTTATTGTACCATTTAAACAACTGTCTATTGTTTAGGAAGTCCACCACATAGGTTGGTATGTGTGTAAAGCTTGGAATGATATCCACTACGGTAATAGGGAAGTCGTTCTTGTTGCTTAGAAGTACATCACCAGGGTTTAGACGTTGCACGTTACCACTAACTATAGATGGATGAGTTTTCTCAGGTTCAAAGGACTTTAACAACGTAGGCTTAGGAATTACCCTCTCCAATGGTGTGGACGCTTGCATTAAGTCGTCCGTATCCATGGGGGTGGACTGCGGAGCAGAGCTTTCGTCGTCTTCATCAACGTCCATAGAATTGATATCTTTCTCTTGGATGTTAGTGTTTAAATCCATAGATAAGATGTCGTCAAGGGGACTAGTCATATCGTTCTTTTGAGGTGTTTCGTCTTCGATTAATGCTATATTATCCAACAAGTTGTCCTCGTTGGCGATAGTTCCGTAACTGTTGACGGTGGTGTTGTCTTCAACCGTTCTATTGATGATACTATCCAAAGCTAAAGACATATTTTTCTTCAACTTTTTGCGTTGGTTATTCTGCTTATTCTCGTTTGAAAAGTTATCAGCCAATCTAAAATCACTCCTTTTAAATTAAGTACATAACTGATATTCTGTTATAGATATATTATAGCATTTATTGAATTAAAGTTCAACCAAATTTCTATGTTTCGGCAACTTGTACAATAAAATCCAGTAGTTTTATGTCAATATACCCAATAAGTATGAAATTACCGTATCTAAGTGATGAAATTTTAGCAATTTTGCCTAGATGTTAGTTTGACTCATATTAATTTCAGTAGAAGAATTTTACTAAAATTAAAGAAATACTCTTGTATCTTGAGCGTTTACATGATATAATTGTATAAGCCATTAATGATGATAGGGTTTGAAACTTAAACTTCAAATTAATTTTGATTCGATAAAAACCCATGCTCTGGCATGGCGGAACGACGAAATGCTATTTAGAATCCCTATCGTGAAAGGAGTACATATATTTATGGTGTTATCAAAAATAAAGGGGTTTTTTCAAAACAAGTGGACGAAAAGGTGTGTATCCATATTTAGCCCAGCCTTTTTAATAGTGGTGCTGATATTGGCGTATATGTCTTTGGTGTACACTGTTGAGATTACTAACTTTAAAAACTTTGCAATCGCTATAGGGATATTTGTGGGCGTGTTAGCCATAACCATGATATACTCTAGGAAGACTTTTTTAACGTCACTGGTATCTATGATAGTTTTACCATTACTATTTCCTATAGTCATAAACTGTTGGGGCGAATGGATATTAATAATACCTTTGGCAGTCTTAGCAGTGTTGATGTTCTTCATGTGTGGTGCAGGTGAAAACCTCAAAACGGTACTTGGCACGATATACATAACTTTTTTCATACTTGGAACTATAGCGTACCTACTATACAACAGCTTGATAGTCAATCAAACTTACGACCAACAGTCAGAGTATTACGTTTCAGAGAATGGAAACTACAGATGCTACGTAATAGATACCATCGATAGTTCTACAGGTGGCACTAAGGTCTACGTTGAACCTAACACTTATGATATCAACTATAATGGTATATCGTTCATAGCTACCGACTACGAAAAGATAGTCTACAACATTAGAGAGAGAAAAAACGTCAAGATTGAATGGCGTAAAGATAATCTTTTCATAGATAATGAGTTACGTTTCCGTAGCAAGGACGCCGAAGACAACGATTGGTTCGTATTTTTGGATTACAAAACACGTATAAATAACATTAAAACCTCCACTGAGGAGTTAATCAATACCGTTTGTGAGAAGTTCTTCGATAAGACAATTTTCGACCTCCCTGAAGATTTGAACGACGAAGATACTGTTCCAATGATAGACATCGATGAGGAGTACGAAACCGACGATACAGAAGTCACTACAGTTACCACTACCGCTGAGGATGAGGATTCGGAAAATGAAAATTCCGAGGATGAGGATGATGAGAACTCCGATAGTGAAGACGACGATGACAATCAAGACGATGATTCGGACAACGATGACGAGGAAGAGGACGAAGAATCAACAGAAGTTACTACTACCAAGAGCAACGCCTACGCTGGTTACTTCGACTAAAACTATACAACTATGTTACTTCGGAACGCCGTTCAATGGCGTTCCCGTGCATACGTTGTAATTTGAGAGTTTTTTTATCGGTTATGGTTTATGTATATCCATAGCCCATAGAAAAGCTTTTGAATATTTAACATCACGTGAGTTCGATGGAATTTCATACTGTCATATTGCATATCTGTGAGATTTGAAA
>CAZWRW010000010.1:0-16429 GCA_964636465.1 uncultured Ruminococcus sp.
CCTATACTGTACGTTGTAACTATATGATATCATATACCATTGACAAATTAGCCAATTTGCAATACAATTATAACATAACTTGAAAAGTATATTCTAATCTTAAAGGAGATTTTTTTATTATGGTTAATTCAGTATTCTTTAAAGAGGGCTACGATTTCGCAAGTACTGTAAACAACTACGATGATATGCACTCTAAGTTCGACAGCCTTGCAAGTGCCTACACTTCCGATTTTATGCTAGGTTACGCTTACTACCTCATGGAAACTGCTAAGTTCCTAGATGGTGCAAGTTCCGAAAGCCTAACCGCTAAGACTAATTTAGGTATTGCTAACCAGTGTATCTACTCAGCCATTGCGGATAAAAACCTAAACAGTGACGAAACTCTAAAGCTTTTCAACACCCTATACGATAATGCTTTAGTATCCTCTCCTGAAGAAGTTGCTATGGCACTAGAGGTTTAATTAAACTTTAGAACTCACATTTATAAAAAAAAATTTGCAAGATTTTAAAAAAACTCTTGCATTTTTTTCGTATGTGTAGTATTATATATATAGTTGAATTTTAGGTATACAATTAATTTTAGGAGGATTTTCCATTATGAAACTTTCAGAAATGAATAAGGATGAGTTACTATCATTCAAAAATTCAGTTCAAGAAGAGTATGACGCTTTTAAATCTTTAGGATTAAAACTAAACATGGCTAGGGGTAAGCCATCAAATGAGCAGTTGAACCTATCCATGCCTATGCTAGATACCCTATCAAGCACAGACCTACTTAACGATTCTGACGGCGTAGACGTTCGTAACTATGGCGGTTTAGAGGGTATCCCAGAAGCTAGAAAACTCATGGGTGACATCTTGGGAGTTGCTCCTAATGAGACTTTAGTATATGGTAATGCAAGTCTTAAAGCTATGTACGACACCATCGCTAGAAGTTACTGTTTCGGAGTGTTAGGTTCTACACCTTGGTGTAAGTTGGATAAGGTTAAATTCCTATGTCCAGTTCCAGGTTATGATAGACACTTTGCTATCACAGAACAGTTCGGCTTTGAGATGATTAACATTCCTATGAGCGAAGATGGTCCTGACATGGACATGGTAGAAGAACTAGTAAACAACGACGAATCCGTAAAGGGTATATGGTGCGTACCACAGTATGCTAATCCTACAGGTATTTCCTATTCCGATGACACCGTTAGAAGATTAGCAAACCTATCTCCAAAGGCTGAAGATTTTAGAATCTTTTGGGATAACGCTTACTGTGTACATCACCTTGTTGATGACCCTAAGTTAATACTAAACATCATGGATGAGTGCAAGAAGAACGGCAAGGAAGATATGGTTTATATCTTTGGTTCTACTTCAAAGGTTACGTTCTCAGGTGCAGGAATTTCAGCGATAGGCTGTAGCGAAAAGAACCTCAAGGAGCTAACATCCAAGTTGACTATAGCTACAATCGGTTATGACAAGGTAAATCAACTTAGACACTGTAAGTTCTTTGGTGATATCGAGGGCGTTAAGGCTCACATGAAGAAACACGCAAACATTCTAAAGCCTAAGTTTGATTGTGTAATCTCATGGTTAAATCGTGAAGTTGCTCCATTGGAAATCGGTCAATGGGTTGAACCTAAGGGCGGATACTTCGTATCTTTCAACGCTATGGACGGCTGTGCTAAGAGAATCGTGCAACTTTGCAAGGATGCTGGTGTAGTCCTCACAGGTGCGGGAGCTACTTACCCATACGGTAAAGACCCTAAGGACAGCAACATTAGAATTGCTCCATCATACCCACCTATAGACGAACTAGAAAAGGCTATGGAATTGTTCTGTATCTGTGTAAAACTTGCCTCCGCTGAAAAGCTTTTGGCTGAATAGTTCAACGTTAATTTGATAATTGGTGATATTTACGTAAGGTATCTTGAAATATTCAAAATGTGGCTTGGGATTTCTCCTAAGCCACACGTTTTTTTATTATTTGAATTTGACCTTGAATCAAAACAGTGGAGCTATCACGAAACCCACCAGTATAACACAAGCCAAGGCTACTACGAAAATCCTCAAAGCTAACGGTTTTGTGGACTCTTGTTGTTGTTTGTAATCTAGATACTCTTGTGTGTATACGTTCTTGTTTTCAGTGGGTTGTTGTAAGTTTTCACGATTGACTACTTGCTTAATCTGACTTTTACTCTGTGAACGTCTCTTGTTCTTATGATGGTTTCCTTTAGACTTTGCCATAAAATTTCACCTAACCCTTATTGTAAGACTTGCCACGCTTGTTTCTGTTGTTGAAACGTTCAGCGTGTTTGTTTCTCGAAGGCTTATCAAAACTGAAGAAATCCTTGCGTTTTCTGTTGCCGTCGTTGGATTTCCTGTTATAGTCTCCGTGTGACCTGTCCTTGTTGTCATTGGAAGATTTTCTCTTACCCTCATAGAGCCTAACTGTAACCTTGTTACCGTTAATCTTTTCGCCCTTCATGGAGTTTATAACTAGTTCGTGGTTGTCCTTTGGAACTTCCACGGTAGTGTGACTGTCGTAGATGTCTATCTTACCGAAACTCTTACCCGAAAGACCAGTAGCCTCAACCAATGCACCGAGTATAAAGTTAGGTGCAATCTTTTGATTTCTACCTACTGAGATGTCTATCTTAACCGTCTTGACACTTGAACCATCAGCGTTACGCCTATATTTCAATGGCTGTGGTATGTCGAACTCAGGGAGGTTTTTCAACTCATTAGATACTTTTTCATCTAAGAGTGCCATAGTAATCTGTTCAGCAGTGAGACCGCTCTCCACAAGCTTTTCATAGATGGTCTTGGTATTTTCGGAATAGTCATACTTTACGTTGGAGGCTATCTCATTGATGAGTAAATCACACTTGTTTGCGACCACCTCTTTACGATTAGGAAGTTTCAACTCCTTGATATCAGCCTTGACACTCCTAGCGATATCCTTTAGTGCATAGACCTGTTTCCTACCACTTACCAATGTGTAAGCCTTTCCAGATTTTCCAGCACGACCAGTTCTACCGATTCTATGTGTATAGTACTCAATATCCTGTGGGATGTCGTAGTTAAATACCATGTCTATGTCGTCAACGTCTATGCCTCTTGCGGCGACGTCGGTGGCTATCAATACTGATGAGCGACCTTTCTTGAAACTGTTCATAACTTGGATACGTTGTACCTGTTTCATATCGCCGTGTAATCCGATGGCGTTAAACCCTTTAGATATTAAACTGTCAGTCAATTCATCGACGGTCTTCTTAGTGTTACAGAATACCATCGCAGACTTTGGAGAGTAAGCATACATTAACATCACGAGAGCGTCAGTCTTTCTGCCCATTGGGATGTCAAACCAATACTGCTCAATGGTTTCCGCACTATGTCCTGATGCCTCAGTCTTTACTATGATAGGCTCTCTTTGGAACTGTGTAGTAATCTCTAAGATAGGTTTAGGCATCGTAGCAGAAAATAGTACAGTCTGCCTGTCTTCTGGGACGTTCTGTAATATTACCTCGATATCCTCACGGAATCCCATGTTTAACATTTCGTCAGCCTCATCTAGGATGATAGTGCTAAGTGCGTTAAGCTTTAGGGTTCTTCTGTTGATGTGGTCTATCACACGTCCCGGAGTACCTACTACTATGTTAGCACCACGTTTCAACTGTTGGATTTGTCTCTCCATACTTGCACCCCCGAAGATGGCACAAGGTTTTATCCATTTCATGTATTTAGAGACTTTTCTAATCTCATCACAACATTGTACTGCCAACTCTCTAGTTGGACAGAGTATCAAAGTTTTTACATCGTCGCAATCATCTTTTGAGATGTTCACTACCGCAGGAATACCAAAAGCCATAGTCTTACCTGTACCAGTATTTGAACGTCCAATTATGTCGTGACCCTCCAAAAGTAGAGGTATACTCTTCTCTTGAATTTCTGTCATATCGGTGAAGCCCATATCTTCGACCGCCTGTATAATCTCCTTAGGTAGATTCAATTCTTTAAAATTCATAAAATTTATTCTACACCTAACTTTCTAATATTTTTATGCTTGTTTTTAAGTATATCATAGTTTTGTTGTAAAGTCAAACATTATTTCAATTTAGCTTTGTAAAATTTCGGAACGGTCACAGTCCGTTCACTACACAAGAATATTGACAAACCTACGCTATGGTGCTATACTATATTTGAACAGATAGAACGCCCAGTGGACGTTCCAATACGTACGCTAAAAACTTATTTAGAGGTTGAATTTATGAGTAAAAAAGGTAAGAATTCCAAAGTTAGATTTGATAGGGTCTTTTTGTCACTGTTCTTGGTAATAATGCTAATATTGATAATCTTTTTCATACACGGAAAGATTTCCGACAGTGGAACTACTGACGAAACCGTCAACACTAACATATCACAAGTCGATGACATACAGGAGGCAGTCAGCACAGTAAAGACCACTGAAACTACATCCATTGACGATGACATCACCACAGACACCTCGGAAACAGAAGTTACTACAGATATCAATTCTGATTCCGATTCTGAACAGCTTGAGGGGTCTAGTATATCGGTAATAGACGGTGCTACATACATAAACGGTATTTTGATAATTAACAAGTCGTATAGCGTTTCACCGGAATATCAAGGCTATGAGGGCGGTTACGATTCTACTAAGCCTACACCTCCGCAGGGACTATTTCCTGAGGTTATAGAGGCTTTCAACACCATGCAGAGTGATGCCGCCACTGAGGGTTTAGATATCTACATTGCTTCAGGATATCGTTCATACTACTACCAACAGGAAGTATACAACCGTTACTGTGAAACTGACCCATCCGATGTGGTAGATACATATTCAGCACGTCCAGGGTATTCGGAACACCAGTCGGGTTACGCTTTCGATTTGAACAGCATAGATGACAGTTTCGCTGACACTCCTGAGGGCATTTGGATAGACGAAAACTGTTACAAGTACGGATTTATCGTGCGTTTTCCAGAAGGCAAAGAGGATATAACAGGTTATCAATATGAGAGTTGGCATCTTCGTTACGTAGGCGTGGACGTTGCTACGTACATCCATGATAACAACCTATGTTTAGAAGAGTATCTTGGTGTAGATTCCGTCTATGCGGAAGAGTATCAAGCCGAATAGGATTGTATATTTAAACATTATTTAAGGAACGTCGTTTAGGCGTTCCTATGTTTTTTTGTATGGAACGTCATCCACGACGTTCCGTAATTGTTAAGTTAAACGACGATATAGTAAGCGTTAGAATATCCTATGATACCATCGTATTCGACTACATACCAAACGTCATCAGGGGCAGTTTGATAAGTCCCATATATTGTGACGTTTGCACTGTTCGGGATAGTGCCTATTACAGTAGCCTCTATGGATGGGTAGTTTCTAACGTTAAGGTTTGAGTATCCGTTAGTTACGACTGTGCCGTAACGTGTGATAGTTGGTTCTACTAGAGGTATTCCGAAGTAGTCACATAAGGATTGTGCTAAAGTTCTAGCGATAGAGTCCAAATTTTCTTTGAGCCAACGTTCATCTTTGAGGTTGTCATGATATCCAAGTTCACAGAGTACCGCTACAGCCTTAGTTCGGAGAACCTCTCCAAGATAGTCTGTAGGCAACGCTCTAGACTTATCCTCCAATGGATAGATATATTGTAGATTATTCGCTATGATGGTCGCCAAACGTCTGCTATCCACGTTGTCGGGGTCGTAGTAGATGTCTATCCCACGGAGGACACCAGCGAAGTTATCGCCACCTGCGTTAGTGTGCAAAGCTAGATGGATATCATAGTTACCCTTGTTACTTTCAGCGATAGCATCACTAACTGGACGATTCCTATCGTTACGGACGTACTTAATACCACTAGAACGCAAGTAAGGTTCTAACTTGTCGGCTAAGATGTTCATATAAAGTTCTTCGTTGCCCTCAGTGGCGTATGGGTTGAACTCCTGTGTGGATGGACTTAAATATACTATGTACATACGTTGATTCACTCCTTAAATCAATGCAAGTTCGATGGATTTCAATAAATTGCGTTCCGCAATGCAACAGCATGGGATTATTAATTAATATGTATGCTAAAGTTTGACTTTTATTCACACATTATTTTGATGTTGTTGACAAACCCACTAAAATATATTATAATATATAGTGAAAAAAAGTCGTGTTAAGGCAGAACTTTCTGCCTAAATTAGTATATATCTAGGAGTTTTTATATGGTTAAAAGTATGACGGGATATGGAAGATATCAGGAAGTAATCGGCACGAGGGACATATTAGTAGAGATACGTTCCGTGAACCACCGTTACTATGAATTTTCTGCAAGAGTGCCTAGAAACATGGGCTATCTTGAAGATAAACTTAAAACTTTAACTAAGAGCAGTATCTCAAGGGGCAAGGTTGAAGTTTTAGTCACCATTGCCAACACCGAGGGAAAAGAAGAACAGATTTCTGTAAACATGAACATCGCTAGAGGTTACATGGATGCTCTAAGATTAGCCAACGAACAACTACTGTTGCCTGACGACCTCACACTTACACAGGTGGCAAAGTTTCCGGATGTATTCAGCGTGATTAAGACTCCTGACGATGAGGACGAAATTTGGGAGGCTGTAAAATCCGTGGCTGAAAAGGCTGTTGAAAAGTTCGTTGATATGCGTACCGTTGAGGGTCAAAAGATGTTTGACGACATCAACTCCAAGTTGGATAACATAGAATCCATGGTGCAGACCGTGGAAGAGCTTTCCCCACAGACCGTTGAGGCTTACAGGAAAAAGATTTATGAAAAGCTTTCCGAAGTCTTAGAAACTAAAGATATCGACGATAGCAGGATAGTCACAGAGTGTGCAATCCTAAGTGAAAAACTTGCCGTCGATGAGGAAACGGTTAGGTTAAGAAGTCACATATCGCAGTTTAGGGGATTAATCCAATCCGAGGAGGCTGTAGGTAGGAAGTTAGATTTTCTGGTTCAGGAGATGAACAGAGAGGTCAACACTACAGGTTCTAAGGCTCAGGATGTCAACATCACCAAGTTGGTGGTTGAGATGAAATCCGAGCTTGAAAAGATTAGAGAACAGATACAGAACATAGAGTAAAGTTCTATGTAGGGAACGGACTGTGACCGTTCCTCAATTTTGCAACGCAAAATTGGTTTGTCGAATTCGCATTAACGTTAAATATCGTTGTAACAGTTGGGAGGAGTCAAAATGAAACTTGTAAATATCGGGTTTGGAAATGTGGTATCTTCAGAAAAAGTGGTTGCCGTAGTTAGTTCGGATTCCGCACCTATAAAGAGGATTATCACAGAAGCTAGAGAGGACAAACGACTCATAGATGCTACCTTTGGCAGACGTACTCGTTCGGTCATCGTTATGGATAGCGACCATGTAATACTCTCACCTGTACAAGCGGAGACCATCGCAGAACGTTTGAGAGGTTAATCTTGTATTAATACAAATCTAAAAAATTTTCGGAACGACGTGTTTGTGTCGTTCCTAAGTTTTCTATATCAGGGAGGTTTTATTTATGAAAGACGGTCTATTGATAGTAGTGTCAGCACCATCAGGATGTGGCAAAGGCACAATACTAAAGGAGATTCTAAAGGATGATAAGTATTACTACTCAATATCTTCCACCACTAGAGAACCTAGAGACGAAGACATTGATGGTGTAACTTACAACTTCATAACCAAGGAACAGTTTGAACAGAACATCAAAGAGGATAAGATGCTCGAATATGCTACTTACTGTGAAAACTATTACGGCACTCCTAAGAAACAGGTTGAAGACAACCTCAAACAAGGTAAGCACGTAATCCTTGAAATAGAGGTTCAAGGTGCTATGAAAATCAGGAAACTTCGCCCAGATGCTAAGTTTATATTTATAGCTCCACCATCCATACAGGAACTCGAAAGGAGACTTCACAAGAGAAACTCCGAAACGGAAGAGGTCATAGAACAGCGTATACAACAGGCTAGGGAAGAACTCCCACACGCTGTAGAGTATGACTACACTATCGTGAATGGTGAACTTCAAGACGCTATAGACGACTTCAAAGCCATTGTACGTGCTTGTGAACTCGAAAACAGAGCGTAAGACGTTTATGTAGGGAATGCCTCCTTAGGCGTTCCCTATAAAGAATACACTATACATGGAACGGATTTTTTACCGTTCCACAACTATAAAGGAGATTATTTTTATGTTAAGACCTGCTATTACTCAAATTATCACTAAGAATGAGAGCTACTACTCTTTAGTCATGGGCGTGGCTAAGAGAGCTAGACAGATTACTGATGAACTCTACGAAAAGAGTGTAAAGGAACTCCCTAGAGACTCTAAGGACAGCTTAACTTCTGGACATGAGTTCGTAAAGACTTCTAGAGAGAACAACGAAATCAAGAAACCTGTACAGATGGCTGTCGAAGATTTGGCTAGTGGTCACTACAAGATAGTTGAATGCGAAATCGACGAGAACGGCAAACCTATCGTTAAGTAGTAAAAACGTATGAGTGTTCAAATTAAAGTAGCTGAGGTTGCCCTAAGTAAGACGACAGCCTCTTTTGATAACCTATACAGTTATGTCATCCCATCGGATTTAGAAGAACGTGTACAAGTAGGCGTTAGAGTGAGTGTACCATTTGGAGCAAAGAACACTCCAAGGGTGGGTATGGTTCTAAAGGTGAATAGCGTATTCCTTGCGAGTAAAGATATGTACAAGTCTATCTACTCCGTGGAAGATGTTGAACCAGTACTCAATACCGAACAGATTGAGTTAGTTAGTTATCTAGTAGAGACTACATTCTGTACCTACAACGATGCCATCAGGACTATGCTCCCACCTACCTACACTATGAAAGTGGTATGTTCATACCGTTTTGACCTATCCAAAGTGGACTTTTGGCTCTTGGATATCGATGAGGCACAGTTCATACAGAAGTTACAATCCAAAAATGATGACATATCCATTAGTAACACGATACAACACCATATAAACTCCACAACGGTTAAAACGTTGATGGAAAAAGGGATAATCTATGCACAGTATACCTACGATACTACTAAATCAGGAAGTTCAAGGTTGATAAACCTAACCTCTGAATATTTACAGAACAAAGGTAGTTTTAAACTTTCAGCGAGTCAAAAGAAAGCGGTCAAATTCATAGAGGAGAACGAAACCGTATCAGTACAAGAAGTTGAATACTCATGTCAGGTTGCCAACAGGACTATTAAAAAGTTGGAAAGCTTAGGTGTCATAACCATCCATGATAGAACGCTCATAGAGCATGAAAAAGACGACAAAGAACACTTTAGCAAGATAGTCTTAACTGGTGAACAGTACGTCGTATTTGATAAGATATCCAAAGCTATGGATTTACCTAAATCCGAATGCTTTTTGATACACGGTGTAACTGGTAGTGGTAAGACTGCCATCTTTGAGAAGTTAATTCAAAAGTGTATCGATGACGGGAAGAAATCCTTGTTACTAGTACCGGAGATAGCTCTAACACCTCAAATGGTTACACGTTTCGTGAACGTATTTGGGGATAGAGTTGCGTTAATCCATAGTGGGTTATCCTTAAAGCAACGTGAGGATGAGTACTGCCGAATCCAACATGGATTTGCAGACATAGTCATCGGTACTAGGAGTGCCATATTTGCACCGCTTGAAAATATAGGTTTAATCATCATGGATGAGGAGGGCGAAAGTAGTTACAAATCGGAACATTCGCCGAGGTATTCCACCAAAGATGTTGCGAAGTTTAGATGTAAGTATCACAATGCAATCATGGTGTTAGCATCTGCCACGCCATCCGTTGAGAGTTACTACCTTGCTAAACGAGGTGTCTACCATCTGTTGACCCTCGAACACAGATACAATAAGAATCCACTACCTATAACAACCTTAGTAGATATGCGTGTAGAACGTTCCAATGGCAACACTTCGGAACTTTCAAAAACTTTAATGGTCGAGTTGTTAAAAAATCTTGAACGTAAAGAGCAATCGATAATCTTGTTGAATAGGCGTGGATATAATACGTCTATCATCTGTGCGGACTGTGGGGAAGTAGTCGAGTGTAGAAACTGTTCTGTCCCTATGACTTACCACAAGACTAACGGTTCATTGATATGTCACTACTGTGGATTTTCAATAGCTAGGTTAGACGAGTGTCCTAGTTGTCACTCGTCTAACGTTAGGTATACTGGTTATGGTACTCAAAAGGTAGTTGAAGATTTATCCAACATCTTTCCAACTGCTAGAATCTTACGCATGGATGCAGACAACACTTTTTCAAAGTATGCTCACGAAAAGGCTTTCAAAGAATTTTCGGAGGGCAAGTATGATATCATGGTAGGAACTCAGATGGTAGGCAAAGGTTTGGATTTTCCAAATGTCACGCTTACAGGTGTAATATCGGCGGATAGTATGCTCTATACTGGTGAATATCGCAGTTTTGAGAGGACTTTTTCATTGATTACACAAGTCATTGGGCGTTCGGGACGTGGTGACAAACTCGGAAGAGCCATCCTACAGACCTACAAACCCGACCACTACATAATAGATTTAGCAGTACATCAAGATTACACAGGTTTCTACAGGGAAGAGTATGCTTTAAGAAAACTTAGTACTTTTCCGCCAATCTGTGATATATGCACCATAGGTTTGTCATCCATTGAAGAAGACGTGGTGCAAAATGCTTGTAACGTCATGATGAACTGTATCAATGATACAGTTAGAATTGTAAAGTTTAGTTTTCCGTTGGTGGTATTAAATCCTGTAAAGTTTGTACACGAACGTATAGAGGGTAGGTATCGTTACAAGATAGTTATCAAGTGTAAGAACAATAAGGATTTTAGAAATCTCATGAGAGAGATACTTAAATCATTTTATAAGCAAGGTATCAAAGACGTGGGAATCTTCGTGGACATCAACGGAAATGTATATTAGTAAAGGAGAATTTTTTTATGGCTATCAGGAAAATAGTTACTGAAAAAGATGAGATTTTATATAAACAGTGCCGTCCAGTAGTAAAGTTTGATGAAAAACTTTGGCAACTCCTAGACGACATGGCTGACACTATGTACAAGGCTGATGGTGTAGGCTTAGCTGGACCACAGGTCGGTGTACTTAGACAGGTTGTAGTCATCGACGTGGGCGAGGGTAAGTTGGAAGTTATCAACCCTACTATTTCCAATACGTCGGGAGCTATCCGTGAAACTGAGGGTTGTCTATCGGTTCCAGGTAAATATGGCTACGTCACCAGACCCGAAAAGTGTACTCTTACCGCTCAGGACAGGTATGGAAACACCTACGTCAAGGAACTTTCCGGAATGTTCTGCCGTTGTGCTTGTCACGAAACTGACCATCTAAAAGGACATCTATTCACTGAACTTGTCGAGGAATGGGTGGAAGACTAGATTGACTTAATGTAGGGAACGGGCTGTGACCGTTCCTAAATTTGCCGTAGGCAAATCATATTGATATTTAATAAAAATCAATCACACTACGTGTGATTCTAAGGAACGGTCACAGCCCGTTCCCTACACAGGATTAACCATTTTTACAAACAATCTTAAACACGTTTATTAAACCATGAGGTGACAATTTGGAAATTCATCACAGAAAGTTAAACCGATTACAAAACTACGATTATTCTACAGATGGTATGTATTTTATAACCATATGTTCATACAAGAAGATGGAGCTATTTGGTGACATTTCGGATGCGAACACAACCGTCTTAACTGAAATAGGATACTGTATTGATGACAATATACGCAAACTCGAAACGATTTACAACGGTGTAAAAGTTCATAACTACGTGATTATGCCTAACCATGTGCATATGCTTATCGAACTGGTAAGTCAAGAGAAAGACATTCCACAGATAGTAGGATTGTTAAAATCTACAGTTTCAAAGCAGAGCGGTTTCAGTGTATGGCAGAAATTATATCATGACAGAATAGTTAGAAATTTCAAAGAATATTCAGCTTTTGACTACTATATAGATAACAATCCTAAAAGGTGGTTGAAAGACTGTTATTTTACGTAAAAATGTAGGGAACGAATTTCGACCGTTCCACAAAATTTATAATAAGGAGTTGATTTTTTTGAATATAGTATTTATGGGAACTCCCGATTTTGCAGTACCATGTTTAAAAATCCTAGTTGAGAGCCAACACACAGTACAGGCGGTATTCACGCAACCTGACAAGCCTAGAGGTCGAGGAAACAAGTTCGTGCCTACGCCGGTTAAAAAGTACGCTTTAGAGTGTGAAATTCCGGTATATCAACCGACAAGCCTACGCAAAGGCGACGATGCAGAGGAATCTCTTAAAGTGTTAAAAGAGTTAAATCCTGACCTAATCGTCGTGGTGGCTTATGGACAGATACTCCCAGTGGAGATACTAGACTTGCCTAAACATAGATGTATCAATGTACACGCTTCATTGTTGCCAAAGTACAGAGGTGCTGGACCTATCCAAAGGTGCATACTCGATGGCGAAACCGTCACAGGTGTGACCACCATGTACATGGAAGAGGGCTTAGACACTGGTGATATGCTCATCAAAGAAGAGGTTCAAATCGGTGAAAATATGATAGTTGACGAACTTCACGACAAGCTTTCGGAGGTCGGTGCTAAGGTTCTAATGGAGACCATCCAAGCCATAGAAGATGGCACGTTGACTCGCACTCCACAGGATGATAGCCTTTCAAACTACGCCAAAATGATTACCAAAGAGATGTCACATCTAGACTTTAGCAAATCCGCAAAGGAGATTCATAACACTATTAGAGGTATCACAGGGTTTACAAAGCTCGGTGACAAGAGGTTAAAAGTTTTCCGTAGTGAGGTTTTGGACACCACTTCTACTGAGCCTTGCGGTACTATCGTTGATACTGACAATTTTGTGGTAGTCTGTGGAGATGGCAAGTGTATCAAGTTTAACGAAGTCCAACTTGAGGGCAGTAAACGTATGAAGACTCAAGATTTCCTAAGAGGTAAGAAACTCGAACATACCATCCTTGAGGGTTAAATGTACGGCAAATCTTACGAATTGATGTTAAGAATCAATCAAAGATTGATTTTTCTAGGAACGCTCTCTGAGCGTTCCTAAATACATTTTATAAATATAAGGAGTGTGAACCTATGGCGAGAACTTTAGCCGTAAAGATGTTAGACAAAACGTTCACAAACAACGGATTTTCAAACATAGTAGTGGATAAGGCTCTAAGTAGTTCGGAGCTTTCCGCACAGGATAAGAAACTATGTTCCATAATATACTATGGTGTACTCGAACGCAAAATCACGTTGGATTACGTAATTTCGAGGTATAGCAAGAAACCCATCAACAAGCTTGATACTTCCGTGTTGAACATCTTGCGTAGTGGAATATACCAAATACTCTACCTTGATAACATTCCAGATAGTGCCTCTGTAAATGAGAGTGTCAAACTTGCTAAGAAGTTAAAAGTATCCAGTGCGAGTGGCTTTATAAATGCCGTGTTGAGAAACTTCATTCGTGATGGCAAAGCCTATCCACTGCCAAAAGAAAACTTAAAGAAGTTATCCATAGAGTATTCCGCACCTGAATGGCTAGTCAAGAAGTTTTTAGCTGAGTATTCCGAAGATGTGGCGATAGATATGTTAAAAAGTTCTGTTGAGAAGTCTCCAATAACTTTTAGGGTGAACGTCACACAATGCGAAGATATCAAATGTTTAGAACTTTTGGGCGACCTCCAAAGCAAAAAAGTTGAAACTCTTCCACACTGCTATGAGCTATTAAACGGAGATATCACAAGTACTGAGGCTTTTAAGAAAGGTCTGCTACACGTACAGGATTTATCTTCACAGATGTGTTGTACTGCCTTGAATCCTCAACCTAATGATATAGTTTTAGACATCTGTTCAGCCCCTGGGGGAAAGACTTTTACTCTAGCAGAGATGATGGACAACCATGGAAAAGTCTACGCTTTTGACCTACATCAAAAAAGGGTGAACCTCATCGCTAAGGGTGCGGAGAGGTTGCATTTAAACAATGTAGTCGCACAGGTCGGGGATGGCTCTAAGTTTAACGATACTCTACCATTAGCGGATAAAGTTCTCTGTGATGTGCCATGTTCAGGGTTGGGAGTAATCCGTAGAAAACCTGAAATCAAGTATAAAAATCCTAAAGATTTTGAAAATCTTCCAACGATACAGTACAACATTTTAGAAAACTCTTCAAAGTATTTAAAAGTCGGTGGGGAGTTGGTGTACTCCACTTGCACACTAAACCGTTCCGAAAATGATGAGGTTATAGATAGATTTTTAAAAGAGCATCCAAACTTTGAGGGAGTGCCATTCCTAGAGGATTTAGGCGAACCCTTTGGAAGTTACAAGGCTACTCTATGTCCTAAGTATTTCAACAGTGATGGTTTCTTTATATCTAAAATAAAAAGGGTTAGATAAATCTTGAAAGGAGTTAATATGAGCAAAAAAGATATACTATCCTTGAGTTTGGAAGAGCTACAAGAGGAGTTAGTATCCATGGGTGAGCAGAAGTTCAGAGCTAAACAGATTTTCAACTGGCTACACCAAAAGAAAGTAACATCCTTTGAGGATATGTTGAACCTATCTAAAGAGTTACGCTCCAAACTGGATACTAACTTTGAAATTCCACAGCTTGTGGCGGAACGTACATTGAAATCCCAACTAGATGGCACAGTAAAATACCTCTATCGTCTAGCCGATGGCAACCACGTGGAAACCGTCCTAATGGAATATTCATATGGAACTAGTGTATGTGTATCCACACAAGTGGGTTGCAAGATGGGTTGTAGATTCTGTGCTTCGACCATTGCGGGTTTTAGACGTAACTTAGAACCCTCCGAAATACTATTACAAATCTATGAGAGCGAACGTAATAGTGGCAGGAAAATCTCCAGTGTGGTTTTGATGGGTATCGGAGAACCGTTCGACAACTACGACAACGTTTTGAAGTTCTTAAACTTGATATCTTCTCCGGAGGGCAACGGATTAAGTCTAAGACACGTAACGATTTCAACTTGTGGATTAGTTCCAAAAATCTATGAGTTGGCAGAGTTGAAACTTGGTCTAACGTTAGCGATATCCCTACACGCTAGTGATAACAAGTCACGTAGCCAAACCATGCCCATCAATGATAAGTATCACATAGAGGAGCTTATACAAGCCTGTCGAGACTACGTCGCAAAGACGGGTAGGCGTATCACGTTTGAGTATTCCCTAATAGATGGCGTGAACTCTTCCACAGAGGATGCTAAAAGGTTAGCTAACTTAATTAGAGGTATCAACTGTCATGTGAACTTGATACCAGTAAACAAAGTCGCTGAACGCAACTACTCCACACAGATGAAAACCGTTCAAGCCTTTAAAGATAGTCTGGAAAAGCTAGGCATTAACGCAACCATCCGACGCACCCTAGGCTCAGATATTAATGCCTCTTGTGGGCAACTTCGCCGAAACGCTGAAAATATCTAAAATATATGTTGAATATTTTTTCCGTATGTGATATAATAATTAAAGATATATAGTTAATAATCATTAATTGTTAATTATTAATCATTTAATTACGAGGGGGTGCTTGTTTGAAAGCAGTATTTGGTACTGACATCGGACTAATTAGGGAAGAAAATCAAGATAGGGTTGCCGTTGAATACTTTGATAACGCCATCCTTGGGGTGGTCTGTGACGGTATGGGCGGAGCTAACTGCGGTAGTGAGGCGAGTTCCATCGCTATAGAAACTTTTACTGAAACCTTTAAAAAGTCCTACGATAAAAGTTTCAAAACGGAGGAAATAAAAGAGCTACTTGTGAACTCCATGGAAAAGGCTAACTCTGCTGTATATGGTGCTTCTCTATCCGATAATAGCAAGTATGGGATGGGTACTACTTGTGTTGCCGTACTCGTTACGGATGACGGCAGACTATACAACGTAAACGTAGGTGACAGTAGAGCTTATGTAATAGCTGAAGATGACTATGTACAAATCACTATAGACCACAACTATGCACAGTATCTATACCAGTTAGGGGAGATAGATAAGGACGAACTCGAGACACACCCACACAGAAACATACTAACACGTGCAATAGGAGTCGAAGACTGTGTCGATACAGACTTCTTTGACTTCTCTTTAGAGATACCTTTTAAAATGCTACTTTGTTCCGATGGGTTACACGGCTACGTACCTATGGATAGCGTATTTGAAATTATCAACAACTTTCCTTTAGAAGAAGTTCCTGCTAGATTGATTAACAAGGCTAACGCCTGTGGTGGTAGGGATAACGTCTCTGTGGTGGTTATTGAAAGTTGACTATAGATATATACATATACGCCAATTCAAGCTAACGTTTTGGCAAGGTCAAACTAACGCCAATTTGATGTGTT
>CAZWRW010000011.1:0-5025 GCA_964636465.1 uncultured Ruminococcus sp.
CGAGGAGAAAACTCAAGCGTTCCTAGAAATGTTATCTGATATAGGACACCAATCACCGATAGAACATAGCTACTTTACCTTTGGAATCGAGGGGGTATCACGTACACTGTTAGCACAGATTACTCGCCATAGGATAGCTTCATTTTCGGTACAGTCACAGCGTTACGTTAAGAAATCGAACTTTATATACGTTACACCACCCGCCATTGCCAACGATTCTAAAGCTTTAGAAGTTTACAATGAATCCATTGCGAAGTCTTTTGAAGATTACAACACATTAGCTGACATTTTAGAATCCAAGTACGTTGAAGATTTCAAAGCACAAGGCATGAGTGAAAAGGTTGCAAAATCCAAAGCGGAAAAGAAAGCCATCGAGGATGCACGTTACGTGTTGCCTAACGCCTGTGAAACTAAGATGGTCGTATCCATGAACGCACGTTCATTGATAAACTTTTTTTCTTTACGTTGTTGCAATAGGGCTCAATGGGAGATTAAAGAGGTCGCCGATAAGATGTTAAAACTCTGCATAGGGGTTGCACCTACGTTGTTTAAATCTGCGGGGCCATCATGTGTAGTGCGTGGCACTTGTCCGGAGGGTAAAATGTCCTGCGGTAAGTATGCCGAAGTTAAAAAGTTTTATGAGGAGTTAAAATCTTAAATGATAGTATGTATTGATGGATTGGACGGCTGTGGGAAGTCTACTCAACTTGAACTTCTTTCCGAGAGGTTGAACACTTTAGGTGTAAATCATAAGTTAGTGAGTTTTCCTTGCTATGATGAGCCAACTTCTGTATTTGTGACTAAGTATCTAGACGGTGAGTTTTCAAAAACAGCCGACGGCGTGAACTCTTATACAGCATCGAGTTTTTACGCCCTTGACCGCTACGCTAGTTACACATTGGATTGGGGAAAAGATTATCGTGAGGGTACGTTGATACTTTCAGGTAGGTATATAAGTTCAAATTTGATACACCAAATGGTTAAGTCTCCTCGTGAGGATTGGGACAAGTTTTCCGATTGGCTTTACGATTTCGAGTGTAACAAGTTAGGACTTCCAAATGCTGATTTGACTGTTTTCCTAGATATGCCGATAGAAATCTCACAGAAGTTGTTGAGTTCACGTTACCACGGCGACAACTTAAAGAAAGACATCCACGAAAAGGATGTACAGTATTTGAAATCCTGTAGGGAATCGGCGTTGTACTCAGCGGAGAGGTTTGGGTGGAAAGTCATCCCATGTAGTGATGGTGAAAACCCATTACCTATAGAGAGTATCTCAAATGAGATTTTTAAGGTGGTAGAGAGTTTAATATGCTAGAGTTTAGAAAGATTACCTTAGAAGACCAAACTTGGATTTCCAAGCTTTTAAAACTTTCAGACTTTATGGGTGCAGAGTACAGTTTCGCAAATAACATGGCTTGGTGTAGGCTTAGTGATTCAAGTATCACGAGATACAAGGATTTCTATATAGTACTCATGCCACATGATGATACTTTTATGTATACATTTCCAGCAGGGCAGGGCGACTATGTAGAAGTTATCAATCTACTTAGAGAGTACTCTAAAGCACATGGTAAGAAGTGTGCCATCTTCGGGGTGGTTGAACCTTGGTTATCATGGTTTCAAGAACACTTCGACGGTGAGTACCACTGTCAACACCTTGAAGATAGTAGCGACTATATCTACCTTGCACAGGATTTAATAGACTTAAAAGGACGTAAGTATCACAGTAAGAGAAACCATCTAAAAAAGGTGGATGCCTATCCTTGGACTTACGAAAAACTTTCAAAAAAGGATTTTGAAGAGTGTATCACATTTAGTGCGAACCTTTACAACAGTAAGGATGGTTATACAGACCATTCCGCAGTGGTTGAACAGTACGCCATAGATACGTTCTTTAAATACTTTGAACAGTTCAACCTAATGGGCATAGCAATCCGTGTGGATGGCAAACTGGTAGCCTACTCAATAGGGGAAAAGTTAAACTCTAACACTGTGGTGGTGCATATCGAAAAGGCTGACACTTCGTATGATGGTATGTATGTGTTAATCAACAATCTGTTTGCCAAGGAGTTCTGTAACACTCCTGATGTTGTTTATATCAACCGTGAGGAAGATTTGGGTATCGAGGGGATACGCAAAGCGAAACTTTCGTACCGACCCGTGTTCAAGGTTGAAAAACATTTGATTGAATTTGTATGATATTTTTGAGAAAACGCCTCCTTGGCGTTGAATTAAGATTAATCTAATTTAGAAAGGATTTTGCATTATGGTATACGTATTTTTAGCAGAGGGTTTTGAAGAGGTTGAAGCTCTAACCCCGATAGATTGCCTAAGACGTTGTGGTATAGAAGTTATCACAGTGGGCGTAGGTGGCGAATACATTAAGAGTTCGCACAACATAGTAATCAAGGCTGACATCACAGAGGATAGAGTGGAGTTATCTAAAGATATCCAGATGGTTATATGTCCAGGAGGTATGCCTGGTACACTAAACCTTGAGAAGTCTCAAACCGTACAGAAGACCATAGACTACTGTGTAGAGAATGGTATCTATGTAGCTTGTATCTGTGCAGGACCAATAATCCTAGGACATAAGGGCTTACTACAGGGCAAAAAGGCTTGTTGTTATGAAGGTTTTGAAAAAGACCTACTCGGTGCAGAAGTCTCCTATGACAACGTAGTAGTTTCAGATAAGTTTGTAACCTCTAGGGGTATGGGCGTAGCTTTAGAGTTTGGTATCAAGTTAGCGGAACTTTTGACTTCCACTGAAAGAGCCAAAAAACTTGCAGATAGTATCATGTTAAAGTAGCCTATGAGTATCAACACAGAGAAAGAGAAACTAAGGAGACACTTCAAGAGTGTTAGGAAATCTATAGTAGATAAGTCACAACTTGACGAAAAGCTGTTTGAAAACTTAAAATCCCATGTGGATTTTAGTGAATATAAGTCCGTGATAGTGTACGTATCTTTTGGCATAGAGGTGGATACCCTCAAATTGATAGCACACTTGTGTAGTTTGGGAATATCCGTGTACGCTCCAAAGTGCTATCCTGAAGATAAGTCCATGCGGTTTTTCAAAGTGGACGGTTTAGAGAGTCTAATCCATGGAGCTTACAACATTCTAGAACCAGTGGAAAACCCTCAAAACGAACTGTTAGACTTTTCAAGTTGTCTATGTATAGTCCCTGCATTGGCTTTCGATGGTTTAGGCTATAGGCTAGGTTGGGGCGGTGGCTATTATGATAGGTTTCTCTCAAAACATGAAGACATCTTTAAGTTGGGCATAACCTACGAAACTTGCATAGTTGACACCATCCCAAGGGACAACTTTGACATCTCAGTAGACATGGTGCTTACTGAAAAAAAATATATTACTATTGGAGGAAAAGATGAGCAATAAAAATTTTGATGGTAACAATCCACTTCTTGAAGAAGACGACGAAACTTATCAAGAAGACGGTTACCAAGATGACGAGTATTACGATGATGAATCTTATGACGAAGACTACACAGAAGAAGACTATGATGAGAATGAGTACTATGATGGTGGCGATTACGAAGACTATCAAGACGATGAGGAATACTACGACGACAACGGCGACTATGACGAATACTATGATGATGGTGAACCTCTAGATGACTATCAAGATGACTACATCGAAGATGGGGAATATTTCGACGAGGAAGACGAAGAAGAGGAAAAGCCTAAGAAATCCAAGAAGAAGAGTAAAAAAGAATCTAACCCTGATGGTACTAACGGTATCTTTGCTAAGAGAACCGAACCCCTCGATGATGATGAGGATGACGAATATGACGACGACGAGGACGATTACGACGATGATGATGAAGATGACGACGACGATTATGAAGACGAACGTCCTAAGAGACGTGTAAAACGTAAGATTAAAGGTTTAAGACTATCCCTTGCGTTGATTATGACGTTCATAATTTTAGGCGTATCTGCGTTACTTTCAATAATAGTAATCTACTTAGCCAAGGAGTACATGGGTGTGGATAAGTCCACAACTACGTACATTATAAACATCCCAGAGGGTTCAACTACTGATGAGATTGCAGACATACTCTATGATAACAGTATCATTAAGATTAAAGACCTATTCAAGTTAGCAGTCAGGTTAAACGCTGATGATGATTCACCTATCGTTGCAGGTGAACACCAAATCAGTCCAAGTATGGACTACGGCGACATAATCGAAGAACTTCAAACTAACATACAAGATAGTCGAGAAGTAGTAACTATCACATTCCCAGAGGGCATAAACGTATATGAAGCTGGTGATATGCTCGAAGAAGAGGGCGTATGTGATGCTCGTAAGTTTGTGTACTACTTCAAGGATGGTTTCGATATCAGTGAATATAAGTTCAGTAGTTACCTACCTACAGAGAGTACTTTGAAGTTTATCAAGCTAGAGGGTTACCTCTTCCCTGATACTTACGAGTTCTACAAGGATGAGGATGCTGAAATCGTAGCACGTAAGATTTTCGACAACTTCGACAGCAAGTTCACAGATGAGTATTACTCTAGAATGAATGAAATCGGTATGTCACTAGATGAGGTTATCACGTTGGCATCTATCGTGCAGAAAGAGGCGGGTAACGTTTCGGATATGAAGTTGATATCTTCAGTATTCCACAACCGTTTGAACGCTCCTGACCTATTCCCAATGCTACAGTCTGACCCTACTAGAATCTATTCTGAGGATGTAATACATCAAAACTTGGACGTAGCTAACACCACTATGGAGGATGCTTATAATACGTATAAGTCAGCAGGTCTTCCACCAGGAGCTATATGTAACCCTGGTATAGATGCCATCGAGGCTGTGCTATATCCAGCAGATACTAACTACTATTACTTCTGTGCAGACGTTGAAACTGGCGAAACTTTCTACGCTAACGACCTAGAGACTCACAATGCTAACCTTGAGTTGGCTGGTATCTCTATAGACTAATGCAAATTAGGAATGACACCAAATATTTGGGCGGATTTAATATCCGCCC
>CAZWRW010000011.1:5125-10702 GCA_964636465.1 uncultured Ruminococcus sp.
TAAATAAATTTTTGTTTTTGGAGGTTTTTAATTTTTATGAGTGAACTTTTAGAAGTACTCGCACCCGTTGGAGATTGGGAACGCTTAAATTCTGCGGTGGATTTCGGTGCTGATGCCGTGTACCTCGGTAGAAAAAACTTCGGAATGAGGGCAAACCCTCAAAACTTCGATTTGGATACTTTAAAACAAGCTATAGAACTCTGTCATGGCAGAGGTGTAAAAGTCTATGTAACTTGCAACACTTTGCCACGTAACAATGAGATTCCACAGTTTCAACAGTTCGTTGAAGAAGCCGTGGCTTGTGGTGTGGATGCCCTAATCGTGGCGGATTTAGGATTGCTTTCACTAATCAAGAAGTTTGCCCCTGATATGGAAATCCATATGTCAACACAGACTGGTATCGTGAACTACGTAACCGCTAACGAACTCTACAATATGGGTTGTAAGAGGGTAGTCTTAGCAAGAGAACTCTCTCTTGAAGAGATTGCAGACATCCGAGCCAAAACCCCTAAAGATTTGGATATTGAGGCATTTGTGCATGGTGCTATGTGTATGTCGTTTTCGGGAAGATGTTTGTTATCATCATACTTTACCAACCGTGATGCTAATCGTGGTGAGTGTGCTCAACCTTGTCGTTGGAACTACTATCTAATGGAGGAAAAACGTAAAGGTGAATACCATCAAGTTATTGAGGATGAAAATGGCTCTTACATACTCAATGCCAAGGATATGTGTATGTTAAACCATCTTGACGACGTTATAAAGGCTGGAGTAAACTCTTTAAAGATTGAGGGTAGGGCAAAATCAGCGTATTACGTTTCCGTAGTGACTAACGCATATCGTCAAGCCGTGGATATCTACAAACAAGACCCTGAAAACTATAAACTTCCGCAGTGGCTACAGGATGAGGTTTTCAAAGTGAGCCATCGTCAGTACTGCACAGGATTTTTCTATGGACATCCTAACGATTGCAAGTACTATGGTCAATACTACGAAAATGGCGGTTACATCCGTGATTATGACGTTGTAGCGGTAGTCGATAGGTACGAAGACGGCGTACTCTACTGTACCCAAAGAAACAGATTTTTCAAGGGTGCAGAGGTGGAAATCCTAGCACCGATTAGCAAACCTGTAACTATCACTATAGATGAAATCATCAACGAGGACGGCGAAAGTGTAGAGGTAGCCAACCATTCCATGATGAAATTCTCATTCAAATGTGATACGCCATTCCCTAAGAACTCCATCATCAGGATGAGGAAAGGTTAATATTTTAAAAAAATATATATGTTAAAAGAAAGGTCGTTGACTATTTTATGAAAGTTGGCAATAACAGCAACTTAAAGACAAGGTTTATCATGTATTTTGTAGGTTTGTTCATTATGACCTTGGGGGTAGCATTGTCGGTTAAATCCAATTTAGGAGTATCTCCAGTGAGTTCAATACCTTACACAATAACCTGTGTTTGGGGCATGGAAATGGGCAGAGCTACTATCCTATTTCACATAGTGTTAGTGTTAATCCAGATAGTACTGCTCCGAAAGAATTTCCAAGTGAAGAACATCTTGCAAGTAGCGATAGGTGTGGTATTCGGAATGTTCACAACGTTCTGTAACTGGTGCGTGACGTTCCTACCTGACCCACACAGCATAGTAGTTCGTATACTTATGATACTCCTAAGTGTGTGCCTAGTTGCATGGGGAATATTCTTCTATATGCCACCTGACATCATGCCTTTAGCCGGTGAGGGCGTTATGCAGACCGTTTCAAAGATTACAAAAATCGAATTTCCAAAGGTTAAAGTAGCTTTTGATATCTCCATGGTTGTGATATCACTAGTAACTTGTCTAGTTATGTTACACGGTTTCGGTAGCGTTGGATTGGGTACTATAATATCAGCTGTGTTGGTCGGCGTAGTTTTGGGAGTTATCTCGAAACGTTTCGGCTCATGGAGAGATGGTATTCTAAATCGCAAACAGACTGCGTAATGGAAATTTGATTTTTCGATAATACAATGGATTTTAAATCATTAAATTAAAGGGGTGATTTGGTAACATGGACAAGTACTCTATACTAAAGGAATACTTCGGATACTCTACCTTTAGAAAAGGTCAAGAAGAGATTATAGACAACATACTATCAGGGCGTGACATACTGGCGATTATGCCTACTGGTGCAGGAAAGTCCTTGTGTTACCAAGTTCCAGCCTTGCTGTTAGATGGTGTAACTGTAGTCATATCTCCATTGATATCACTAATGAAAGACCAAGTAAACGCCCTCACGGATATAGGCGTTAAGGCGGTATATTTGAACAGCTCCATGAGTTTTGAAGAGTACTCAAACGCTTTAGAGTTGGCTATACAAGGTTACTATAAGTTAGTCTATGTCGCACCTGAGCGTTTAGAAACCCCTAGTTTTTTGGGGTTCGTCATGAGCAACCACATAAGCATGATAACCATCGATGAGGCACACTGTGTTTCACAATGGGGTCACGATTTCCGACCTAGTTACTTAAAGATTTCGGACTTCATTAAGACGTTACCTGAACGTCCAATCATTACGGCGTTCACGGCTACCGCTACAGATAAGGTTAAAAAAGATATCTCTAAGTTGTTAAAGTTAGATAATCCTTACACTATCACTACTGGATTTGATAGACAAAACTTATACTTTGAAGTTCAACATCCTAAAGATAAGTTTTCGGCACTATTAAGGATAGTCGAACGTAATAGTGGCAAGTGTGGTATAGTCTACTGTGGAACTAGGAAGAACGTCGAGGAGGTATGTCAAAAGCTCCAAGAAAAGGGGTTCAACGCCTTACGATATCATGCTGGTCTATCTACTGCAGAGAGAATCCAAAACCAAAATAGTTTTATCTATGAACGTTGTGATATCATGGTAGCAACCAACGCTTTTGGAATGGGTATAGATAAGTCTAACGTATCGTATGTGGTGCATTACAATATGCCAAAAAACATTGAGAGTTACTATCAAGAAGCTGGTCGTGCCGGTCGTGATGGCGAACCTGCTGAATGTATCCTTTTATACAGCAGTGCCGATGTCGCACTAAATCGATACTTAATACAACAGAATGACAACCCTGAACTCTCAGATGAAATGTTAGAAAAGGTTAAAGCTCATGAGTTGGAACTCTTAAAGTATATGACTTTTTATTGTAGCATAAGTACGTGTTTGAGGTCTTACATACTAAAATACTTTGGTGAAAAGAGTATGACATCCTGTATAAACTGTGGTAACTGTCTCGCAGACTATGTGGATGTGGATATCACGATAGATTGTCAAAAGGTTCTTTCGTGTATCTATAGGACTAACCAAAGCGTAGGCATTCCAATGTTGATAGATATTCTAAAAGGTAGCTCCAAAAAAGCTGTTATAGAATCGGGTTTTGATAAACTATCCACTTATGGTATCATGCGAAACGATTCCGAGATACACATCCGAAACGTGTTGCAATACTTAGTATTACATAAGTATGTGTATCAAACTCCCGAACTTGCATCCAAATTGAAGATGACGAAATCATCAAAGGGTATACTTTTAGGTGAAGTCTCTGTGATTATGAAGTCTCCAAAGAGTATCTATGGTAAGTCAAAAGTCAAGAAAAGCATTCCAAAGCGTATCGAGGGTGACCTATTTGAGAGGCTCAAAGAGCTTAGAAAACAGGTCGCTAGTGTACAAAGTTTACCTACCTACATTATCTTCTCAGATGCTACCCTCAAAGAAATGTGCGAGAAACTCCCTACTACCAAGGATGAGTTTGCAAGAATTTCTGGTGTCGGTGACGTTAAGGCTCAAAAGTATGGTGAAACTTTTATCAAAGAGATTAAAAAATCCAAAAAGACAAGATAAATTCTTTTTGACAAATGAAATACATATCTGTGAGGTTTGAAAATCCTGTGTACGGAACGGGCTGTGACCGTTCCATAGAATCACACGCAGTGTGATTAAACAAAGGATTTTAATGTTCCATAACGTTGACATAGAAAACACTGTATGTTATAATGATAGTGCTATTAATTTCATGTTGTTGAAAGGAAGTAATATTTATGAGTATGAGAAAGACTAAGATTATCGCAACCTTGGGTCCTGCCACCGATGACGACAAAGTTCTTAGAGACTTAATGTTGGCTGGAGTAAACGTGTGTCGTTTTAACTTCTCGCATGGTAGTTATGAAGACCATCAAAAGAGGTTTGAACAAGTAGTGCGTATCCGTGAAGAGTTGGGACTTCCTGTGGCTACTATGATGGACACTAAAGGGCCAGAGATTCGTCTAGGTAAGTTTGAAAACGATGAACCTGTAGAAATCTTCGATGGGGGTTACTTTACACTAACTACTGATGAATGTATCGGTAACAGTGAGAAGTCTTCTATAAGTTTCAAGGGTCTCCCTGATGATTTAAAAGTTGGTGATACCGTGTTCATCAACGATGGTTTGATTGAACTTCGTGCAGAGGATATCACAGAGACTGACATAAAGTGCAAGATTATCCATGGTGGAACTCTATCCAATAACAAGGGCGTGAACGTTCCTAATGTGAGCCTATCCATGCCATACCTTAGCGATAAGGATATGAATGACTTAATCTTCGGTTGTAAGATGGGTTTTGATTTCATAGCTTGTTCTTTTGTTAGAACTTCCGCTGATGTCGACTATCTTAGAAAGTTTACTAAATCCATAGGATGGGCTACACCAAGGCTTATCGCAAAGATTGAAAACATGGAAGGTGTAAACAACATCGACGAAATTATTCGCACATCCGATGGTATAATGGTAGCTCGTGGCGATATGGGTATAGAGATACCTTTTGAACAGATTCCAGTTATTCAAAAGGATTTAATCCGTAAAGGCTATATGGCAGGTATGCAAGTAGTCACAGCTACACAGATGCTCGAAAGTATGATATCCAATCCACGTCCAACCAGAGCAGAGATTACTGACGTAGCCAACGCAATCTATGATGGTACTTCAGCAATCATGCTAAGTGGCGAGACCGCCGTAGGTAAGTTCCCAGTTGAAACCGTCAAGACTATGTCATCCATCGCAAGGACTACCGAGGAGAGTATCGACTATAAGAATCAACTTCATGAGCGTGAATCCAGTTACAATACAGACCTAAACATCACAAATGCGATATCTCACGCAACTGTTACTACCGCTCACGATTTGAATGCTAAAGCTATCATTACAGTAACTAAGTCAGGTACTACCGCAAGGAGAATTTCAAAGTTTAGACCAGGTTGTCCAATCCTAGGGGGTAGCACTAGCGAGAGAGTTTGCCGTCAAATGAACCTATCATGGGGAGTAACTCCAATGCTCATAGAGGAGAAAGACAATTCCGATGAACTCTTTGAACACGCCGTTGAAGTGGCTAAAGAGAACGGTTATATCACTGACAATGACGTTGTAGTAATCACAGCAGGAATACCACTCGGTAAGGCTGGTACTACCAATATGTTGAAGGTCGCAAAAGTCGAGTGTAACAAGAAGTAGAATATAATCAAATAAGTTAAATTTAAAAACGGAACGATTTTGTATCGTTCCGTATGTTTTTATA
>CAZWRW010000011.1:10802-15652 GCA_964636465.1 uncultured Ruminococcus sp.
GTGTTAAAGAGGTTTATCTGTGGAGTGAAACCTATACTCTGTCCGAAGTAGTGGCACACCATCAACAGTGAAACTCCTAACAACATGGAACTCACCGCTGAAAAGATGGGGGTTTTTCTTTTGATATGGTACAACAACATCACAATGTAACAGACTATCCAAATTGCCCAAAATATATAGTTCATAGCACACCACCCATTATAGCAAGATATATCCCAACGCTAGGATTAACTTTAAATTTTTCTTATCCTCTTTGTAGAGTAAGTACATCAATGCCAATAGTATCAACCTATCCTTGTCAAGCGTGTTGATGTTGAGGGTTTGTAATAATTCGCCTAATGCTCCTTGAGGGTTCTGTCCGTGTGGATGTTTAGGCTCTTTAGATTCACAAGGCTGTGGGGGCAAATCCAAAGGGATGTCTTTCGGAGGTTTAGGTGTGTTCATTTGTATGTTAGGTCGTTTTCTATTTTGATAGTGATTATAGTTGCCATAATTGTGATACGTGTTCGCCAAAAGATTTTCCCCCCTTGTTTAATGCGTAATTATGTAGGGAACGGTCTGTGACCGTTCTTGATACTATTGAATTTCGATTAAATCTACACAAGATTTTCAAGGTTGTTAAGTAGTCCGCTGTCTTTGGCGGTGGTGAAAACCTCGTAAGCTTTCATGAGTTTTATAGCCTTATCGACTTTTGTCTGCCTTGCTGTGGTTAAGTACGGCTTGATAGCTAACAGTAACCGCTCATCCTGTGAGCTTGACTGGTCGTTGAATAGTTGCATAAGTTGGAGTATCGTGCCGAAGTCCAAACCACCATCGGAGGTGGTATCAGTGGGTGGTACGTCCTCGTGAGGGGTATTGTTTGGCGTGGGTTCAGCGGAGTCCCCAAGCTCAGAGGTGAACATATTGGCTAACTCTTGAATCTGTTTCATGCTTTCGGGGTCTGATAACATTTCTTGAACCTTATCCATCAAGTTATCCAAAATATCACCTCTTTAACTTTTGGGCGTTAAATTACCCTTGTGTGAGTTTCTTATATAGTGCCTGTAACTGTGGTGTGGATATCATCTTTTGAGCTAACTTAGGGTCGTTCATGAGTTGGTTAAACTTGTTGCGTTCCGAAGAATTCATGCCATTGAGTGCTTTGTCGAATTTTCCTTCTTTGAGCTGTCCCTTTAAAACCTCTGGCGAAACGTTTAACTTGCTACTGACTACTTTAAGCATAGCATCCAAATTCTTACTATTTAGATTTTCATTCATAAAAAATGTTTCCCCCTATTGCAAGTTTGCAAAGTATGTGTTATAATATATCTTATTCAAATAACTACCATTTAAGAACTGGAGGTTCTCTATATGAAAATATTAGTCATTTCCGATAGCCACGGCTACAGTGGCAACATCTTGAAAGTCTTTGAAAAGGTCACCGACTTCGATATGCTCATACACCTTGGTGATGGTGAAAAAGAGTTCGAGAGTATCAGGAGTTTACGTCCAAACGTACCGATGTATCACGTAGCTGGTAACTGCGATTATGATAGCCTACATCCTAATGAGTTGGTCATCCCAGTGGATTACAACCTAAAGATTTTCGCAACCCATGGACATAGATACTATGTCAAGTACTCTTTGGAGGCTATAAAGTCTAGTGCCATTGAAAATCACTGTAACATAGCACTGTTTGGGCATACTCACGAGAGGTTGGAAAAGTATGAAGATGGTCTATACATCATGAACCCTGGAAGTATCTCATGCCCTAGAGATGATAAAAAACCATCTTACGGTATAGTTGAGATTTCCAAAAGCGGTATACTTACCAACATCGTGGATGCTATTTAAATACATTATATTCTGTATAGAATTTTTTGTTACCATACATTCCGTAGTTAAATAGAATGGAATTATAAAGATACCAACCTAAAGTTCATAAGGTATAGTGTAAAGAGGTACACCATCCCACCGAAGATTATTCCCAACGGTAACGAGATAGTCAACCCTAGATGTGGTACCAGTGCATTCGTAGATACCAATGCCGTCAAGGCACATAGTATACCTCCGTAGGCAGTAGGCAAGAAGATTCTAACCAAATCAACTTTTACTTTGCTGACCTTGACCCAACACACATAGGTGGCTATGAACATAACTAGATAACTTATACTAGTCGATATCCCTGCACCGTATACCGCCGTTCGTGGTATGGATAACAAAATCACATTTCCAAACAGTTTGACGACCACTCCAAGTAACATAGTCTTTATGGGTAAATCGGGACGGTCTATGCCTTGCAAGATACTAAACAACGGAAACGTCAAGCATAGAAAAGTCACGCCCATACCCATATACGATAGACTCTCCCATGCTACGGATACTTCATCAATGCGTTTGGAGTATAACAGTAATAGTATCTGTTTAGAGAGTAACATAAGTCCAAAACCTGATGGCACTGCTATCAAAGCGGTAAGTGCTAAGGTATCGGAAACGTCACGTTTTAATGCTATGGAGTCGCCATTCTGCCAAGATGTAACTACGTTCGGCAAAGCTCCTTTAGATAGCATATTCGTAATGGATGGCACTAGGTTAAACACTGTGATAGACAATCCAGTGTATGAACCGTATACAAATCCTGAAAAGTCTTCAAACTTTGGAGCGTTTTCGTAATACTGTGCGAGAGTATCTATGGGGAACTTTTGTAGAAACTTCACCACGGTAGAGAGGTCTATCAAAGTGGTTAGGTTGGTCATCAGTGAGCCTACAGCTATAGGCACCATCACGGAAAAGACTTCTTTAAGTAGTAGCCTGTTCTCCTCTATGGATATCACAGTACGTTTAGGTTTTCGACGGAACGGCTCAAATATTAACATGACTACCAAACCCACTCCAGTGGATAGGCTCACGCCAAGGGTAGCACTTGCTGAGGCTATGGCATATACGTCACAGTCGGGGAAGTATGTACTCAACGTTGTGTAGTGGTCGATGGCGTACTTACAGAATAACAATCCGAAAACAAGTTTAGTTATAGCCTCCACAAGTTGTGAGATTGCCGTAGGTATCATGTTACATAGACCCTCATAGTATCCACGATACACAGAACATACACATCCAAACAGCACTGACGGTGCTAACGCTACTACTGATAAGTACGCTCTAGGACTGTCCGCTACGTAGGTACAGAACACCCTCGAAAGTATCACCATTAGGATACTTCCCACCAAACCCAACACGCTAAAAGATTTTAAAGCTACTTTTCGGAGTTTCTCCACACCGTGATAGTCCAGTTTTGAAACCCTCTCCGCTGTGAGCTTTGAAACCGCTGGAGATAATCCATTTATCACGATGGCGTACACTGGTAGTAGTAGACTATACCCACATCCGAAGTAGTTCATGCCATTACCACCGAGCATATTTGCCAAAGGAATCTTAAAAGATGCCCCGATAATTTTCACTATCAAACCGCAGACTATCAAAACTATTGAACCCTGTATGAACGTCTGTCTCTTCATGGATGACACTTCCTCTCTATAAAAAAATTCAAATCTATTTAACAAATGGCGGAACGTTGTGGACGACGTTCCCTACAGAAAATAAAACGTTTTTATACTTTCACTAAAAATTATATTGCCGAAACTCAAAATATATGTTATAATAGTTAAAATAGATTTTTGTAGAAAGGATTTATAACTTAAAATGGAATATGTATTTTCTGATAAGGTTGCTACTATACAACCTTCAGCGATTAGAGAAATCTTAAAGTTTGCCAGTGAACCTGGTGTTATATCACTTTCAGCGGGTAATCCCGCCCCAGAGGCTTTCCCTACTGAAAAGATTGCTGAGATTACTACACAAATCTTTAAGGACGACCCTATACTTGCTCTACAGTATAGTATCACTGAGGGTTACACTCCACTTAGAGATAGGTTGAAATCTATCCTTGAACCGTTAAACTGTTACGTTCCAAATCGTGACGAGTTAATCATAACTTCGGGGGCTCAACAAGGCAATGAGTTAGCTTGTAAAGTTCTCTTAAATGAGGGCGACACTCTAATCTGTGAAGCTCCTAGTTTCATAGGCTCTTTGAATGCGTTCAAATCCTACAATGTTGACCTAGTTGGCGTGGAACTTGAATCCGATGGTATGAACCTCACAGCTCTTGAAAAGACCCTCATAGAACATCCTAAGACCAAGTTAATCTATGTGATACCTAACTTTCAAAATCCTACAGGTGGCACTATGTCTCTTGAAAAGAGAAAAGGTTTATACAAGTTGGCTCAAAAGTATGACGTATTCATACTAGAGGATAACCCTTATGGTAGGTTAAGGTTCAAGGGTGAAGACGTTCCACCTATCAAGAGCCTTGACACTGATGGCAGAGTAATCTACACAGGCAGTTTTTCAAAGATACTCTCTCCAGGTTTAAGAGTTGGTTACGTTTCAGGTTTAAAAGAAGTAGTCTCAAAGATGATAGTCTGCAAACAGGTTTCGGATGTACACACTAATATCTTAGCACAGTTAATCTGTGATAGGTTCATAGCCGAAACTGACATGGAATCACACTTTGCTAAACTTAGAGAAATCTACAAAAAGAAGTGTAATCTCATGGTTGAGGAGATTAAGAAGAACTTTTCTTCAAAGGTTACTTTTGTAGAACCGGAGGGCGGTCTGTTCTTGTGGTGTACGCTTCCAAGCGATTGCAACATGAACGAGTTCTGTACTAGAGCCATCAAGGATTATAAGGTGGCAGTCGTACCAGGTAACGCATTCATGATACATGACGAAGATAAGACCACATCGTTTAGATTAAACTTCTCCACCCCTACAGATGAACAGATAGTCAAGGGTTGTGAACTCTTAGGCAAACT
>CAZWRW010000012.1:0-15478 GCA_964636465.1 uncultured Ruminococcus sp.
TCATATTGCAAGAAACTTAACAAGGTCGGAATCAAATGCAAAGTTTTTAACTCGTTCACTCCGATGTTGTCATCCATACAGAACAACCGTGACCATAGAAAAGTCGTCGTAATAGATGGACATACTGGCTATACTGGCGGTGTAAACCTCGCAGATGAGTATATCAATGAGGTGGTACGTTTCGGACATTGGAAAGATACTGCATTAAAAATCCATGGTGAAGCGGTAGTCAACTTTACTATGATGTTCTTCGATATGTGGAACTACACCACAAACTCCTATGTGGATGACTACACAGAATATTTTCCCCACAAGTACCACAAGGAAACTTTTACATCAGATGGCTACGTAATGCCATATGGTGACATCCCTATCGATGGTGAACACGTTGGAAAAAATGTATACATCAACGTGCTTTCCAAGGCTAAAGACTACGTTTATATCATGTCGCCTTACCTAATACTTGATGACGAAACCCTCTATGCCTTAGCGTTAGCCTCCAAAAGTGGCGTGAAGGTCAAGTTGATAGTTCCGGGGATACCTGACAAATGGTATGTATACTACATAGCACAATCTTTTTATAAGGATTTGTTAGACATCGGGGTGGAAGTGTATGAGTATTCAAAGGGGTTTGTCCATGCGAAAAGCTTCGTCTGTGACGATACCACGGCGGTAGTTGGCACTATAAATCTAGACTTTAGAAGTCTATATTTACACTTCGAGGATGCTGTGTATATGTATAAGTCTCAAGCGGTCATGGATGTAAAATCCGACTTTAAGGAAACTCTCAAAGAGTGTACCAAAATCGATTATGATTACATCGCTAAGATACCACTAATTAAAAAAGGGTTCAGTGCCATATTGAGGATACTAAGTCCTATGTTGTAATACACGTTAATTAGATAATTTGAATTGGCGTTAAATATTAAAATATATCAAAAAGGAGGCTGATTTTATCATATATGAAAATGAAATTTAAAGAAGAGTACAACACCTTGGCGTGTTACGTAGTATTAGTGTTTACTGCTTGTATACTCGTAAAACTGGTGATAGAAAACATCTTAAATATATTTAGTGGTGTCAGTACCATACTAAGCGTGATGTCCCCAATAATATGGGGCGTGGTAATCGCTTACTTGATGAATCCACTAATGTGTTTTGTGGAAAAGATTCTAAAAAACAAAGTTTTCAAAAGAATTGACTTCTCCGTGGATGTTACCAAACTTTCAAATGAGGAAAAATATCAGTTCAAAAAGAAAAACAAACTAGTTAGAAGTATATCCGTAACTATTACCGTAGTGATAACTATAATTTTGTTGGTAATCATCGTAGCCATGTTGTTCCCTGAATTGATTAAGAGTATCAGTGGTTTAGTAGAAGATTTCCCAACGTACATTAGAAACTTGTACTCCCAAACCATACAATGGATAGACAACAATCCTAGTGTAAACAGTCTGTTCGGCGAACAGTTAGAAGAAAAGATTTCTAATATTCAGAAACAGTTGTTACAACTATTTTCAGAGTTTAAGCCTACTCTTGACAAGGTTATGGATGTGGTCGGTAAAGGTATTTCAGGGGTAGTCGGAGGAGTTAAAAACTTCGCTATAGGATTTATACTTTCGGTGTACCTGCTGTTTAGCAAGGAAGATTTCATAGCTCAAATTAGAAAAGGTACGTTCGCAATATTCCCTACTGATTTTACTAAAAAGTTACTATCAATCGGTTCTAAGACGAACTCCATCTTTTCGGATTTCTTAGTCGGTAAAGCCGTGGATAGCTTAATCATTGGTGTGATATGTTTCATAACTTTAACCATCATGCAGATGCCTTACACCGTCTTGATAAGTATCTTAGTAGGCATAACTAACATGATACCGTTCTTTGGCCCTTTCATAGGTGCAGTACCTAGTGCTATACTGGTACTTCTAACTGAGCCTAAACGTACTATAGCATTTATAATCTTCATAGTTGTGTTACAACAGATAGATGGCAACATCATAGGCCCAAAGATTCTTGGCAACAAGATGGGTCTATCAACGTTTTGGATAGTCTTCGCAATACTGGTGTTTGGCGGATTGTTCAATGTAGTGGGTATGTTCATAGGTGTGCCAGTCTTCACGATAATTTACATCTCTGTGAACTCTTTCGTGGAGGACAGACTAAAAGCTAAAAATATGCCTATGGATAAGCGTTACTATAAGAATATGACCATCACAGAAAAAGAGTGTGACTTCCCAGAAAAACAAGACTTCTCAGATGAGGATATAGACGAAGATAGTCTACCTCCTAAAAAAGATTATCTGTTAATCGTCAAGGATAAAGCTATCCTGTTGTTTAACAAGGTGAAATCCATGGTTAAAAAGAAGTAGAATGTTTCACAAAAAATATACCGCATTGGAAAAAATCCAGTGCGGTTTTTGATTTTATCGAACGTAAAATTGGTTTATCGAATACGTTATTCAAAGTAACCATCATAGGTTGAAATAGCCGTGCTATTATCGGAGCAGACTATCAAGCAGACGTAGTCGCCAGTGGTGATAACTTTACTATCACATAGGATGTCATACTGTTCTTGTACGTAGCCATCGAAGTCTTTCTTCTTACTCTCAATGATACCATTTAAAGCATCTTGAATGTTAGCAACAGCGTCATCGGAAGAGGCTTTAAAGACTACTACCTCATCAGCGTAGCCACCAGAACCTGCCCTATATGCGGAAACTTCGGAATAGTCATCAGCAGAAACTCCATAGATGTTCTCAATCTTACTCTCTGGGATTTCCACAAGTTCATTAAATTCTACGCCACAGTTTATGATACCATCTACCATTTCGCTTACCGAAGCAGAAGCTTCAACGTCGCTTGAGCCACCGCCACAAGCCGTTAAAAGAGTTGCTCCTATTAGGAGAGTTGCAATAAATCTTTTCTTCATGATAAAAATCCTTTCTTTTGTAAAAGTTGTGCAAGTTCAAAATAGTATTTAATTTCTACGATTTACATCCTGTGCCAAGATTTCAACAAGCTTTTGGTAGCCTGACATGGTAAGGTGTAAACCATCGAAAGTAATATCATCCGGAAGATAACCGCTTTGATTTTTCATACTGGAGTTAGCATCCACATAGTGACAACCTAACTGTGTAGCCATGCTCTGTAACCTTTGATTAAAAGCGTCAACTTCGGAGTTTAGGATTCTGCCGTCAGCTACAGTGCTTATGGTTTCCATGGAGTACGCAACCGGTAACACTGATATTACGTTAATCTGTATGCTTGGGTCGTACTGTCGAATGTTATTGATTAGTGTGGTATACTCTGAGATTGCCTCGTCGTTATCTATCCATGATACACCATTGATTCCTAACAGTATGTAGACTTCTTTAAGTTTCCAAGAGGCTATCGCCTGTGCTGGATATAAGTAACCGTTATCAGTCTGTAGCTGTAGGGAGTTTATGGCTTTAAGTGTGATACCCTCCTTAGCAAACGTATGTTCTTCTGGAATGAATCCATAGGCACTTAATCCTACGGTTAGAGAATCCCCAATGAATGCACAGTAGGTTTCCAAATAGGAAGTATCCACAGTACTAGAACTTTCCGTAGTGTAGGTTTCGTCCGTGGAGTACGTGAACGCTGGTAGACTAGGTTGTTCAGTAGTAGTAACGTAGTTTTCGTTGTATTCAGGTAACGTGATTTCGCTTAAATCTATAGTGCTAGTTACTGCTGTAGTTATGACGCTCTTCTCGTAGGAATTAGAAGTATCAGTGGTAGTAGTAGTTGTTGTAGTGGTTTCGTCCTCTGTTTGAGAACCCTCGTTATAGTCGTCTGTGGTGACGTTCTCGTCCACTATTTGAGTAGTTTCAACCTCCGTGACGTTTTCTACTGCGAGATTTTCTATAAAGTTACAAGAAGTCAACGCCATAATACTTAAAGCTACTAAAAAAGTCGTCACACTCTTATGGATATTCATAACTAATCATCACACCTTTACTTTTTAAATTAATGCATTCCATAATGTCATATTGTAGAACGTCGTGGACGACGTTCCCTACACAGGATTTTCAAACTATTCAGCTACATGACAACGTACATATTCTAATACTTTGTTGTAAGTTTCCAAATCGAAGTGCATACCATCACTAGAACTGTCATATGGAAGTTTGCCAGTGTCGTCCTTTAGGTAGCTGTTGATATCCAAGTAGTGTACGCCTAATTCGTTAGCCAAATCTAGATATTGAGCGTTCAACTCATCGATAGTGGTATTGTAAACTAGACCCTCTTCTACAGTAGGATATTCACTAGTATCTTCTTTCTTTGCTGAAACCGGTGGCACTGAAACTATATAGATGTTCGCATCTTCTACCTTTTGCTGTATCTGTTGAATGAAGTTTCTGTAACCGTCTACCATGTCTTCATTAGTAGCCCATCCTAGACCATTACTTCCTAGCATTATATAGATGTTCTTGAATCCCGATTTTACTACTCCATCTATAGCTAAAACCTCTTCGCCCTCATACTCGATTGTGGTAGTATCTAACTTACCTGGATGTAAACCATTCTTAGCTAATACGTTCTTTTCATCCAAGATTAAATAACCTGAATATCCTGTTGAAATTGAATCTCCTACGAATAGACAAGTCTCTAAATAGTCTTCGTCTACGGTTTCGCTCTCTGGAACTGGATTTACTACGTTCGCTACTTGTGATGATACTGTTACTGTAGTGACTTCTGCTTGGTCTTCACTATCAACGTTGACTTCTGTGGAATCTTCGTCATCGCTAACACTTGCGTGACTACTCTTGCCTATACCTGAACTATCTTCCTTGGTAGGAATATCACCTGTAGAGTTTGCTTGGAACATATATGCTACAAAACTACATATATACACTATAAAAAAGATAAAAAACACTGACGACAGCTTAAATACTGGTTTTTTCTTCTTCTTAGATTTTCCCTTACTATTTGGAATGTTGGAATTCTTCCTAACATTTCCGCCATTATTATTCTGTTGTGACATAATATATATACTTCCTTTCTAGTTAGTAACATATTGTACCGTAAGTAAAAAAAATTTGGTACTATCGTGAAGTACAACCTATATTATACCCCAATTCTGAAAATTTTGCAATACATTTTTTGAATATTAAAAGTGCTTTTGTAAACCTCTTATTTGTGTAAATCACCGAAGTGTATACAATCGCCAATTTTAGAGACATTATTTTTTTCAAATTGTAAGCATAATTATTGCATTAAGTTTTAGAATATAGTATAATATCTAATGATGGAATATTTTATTCTAACGCTAATTCGATAGCTTATTTTGACAAATTAAAACTATATTGTTGAATTGGCATCCATTCAAGCATTTAAATTAGGAGGTTTATTTTTTCTTATGTGCGGTATAGTAGGCTTTACAAACCACATAGACAATTCTAACGTGGTGTTATCCAAGATGATGGATAGGATTAAACACAGAGGCCCAGACGCTGAGGGCAGTTACATAGACGATAAGGTGGCTTTGGGTCATAGGAGGTTGAGTATCATAGGCATTACCGAGGACGGTAATCAACCTATGTTCAATGAGGATGGCTCTATCGTGTTGGTGTTCAATGGAGAGATTTACAACTTCCAAGACATCAAGAAGGAGTTAATCAAGGCAGGACACACTTTCAAAAACAGTACCGACAGTGAGGTCTTACTCCATGGCTATGAAGAGTACGGCACAGACCTCCTAAACAAACTTAGAGGTATGTTCGCTTTCGTAATTTGGGATAAGAACAAACAACAACTCTTCGGAGCTAGAGACTATTTCGGTATCAAGCCAATGTACTACGCAACCTTTGGCGATACTTTTATGTTCGGTTCTGAGATTAAAAGTTTCTTAGAACATCCAAGTTTCAAAAAAGAGTTGAACACCTCCGCTTTGGAAAATTATCTAACGTTCCAATACTCCCCAACTAACGATACATTCTTCAAAAATACTTACAAGTTACCACCTGCTCACTACTTCATATACAAGGACGGTAAACTAGATATCCAACGTTATTGGGAAGTCAAGTTCAACGCCGACGACAAGCCTACTCTTGACGATTGGGTTAATGAGATTTCGGACGTATTCCACGACAGCGTAAAAGCTCACAAGATTGCCGATGTAGAAGTAGGTTCATTCTTGTCTAGTGGCGTGGATAGTAGCTATGTGGCTTGTGTCGCAGATGTAGACAAAACTTTTACTGTAGGTTTCGGTGAGGACGAAAAGTATAATGAAATCGGATGGGCTAAGAACTTTTCTAAAGCCATCGGTAAGGATAACTATAACAAGGTTATCAAGCCTGAAGAGTATTGGGGTAATCTCGCTAAGATTCAATACCATATGGATGAGCCTCTAGCTGACCCTGCATCTATAGCGTTGTTCTTCGTATGTTCTATAGCATCCGAAAAAGTCAAGGTTGCACTATCTGGAGAGGGTGCAGACGAACTCTTCGGCGGATACAACGTATATTCCGAACCTAACGGAACTTTTTATGATAAACTTCCTATGGGTTTAAAGAAAGGTATCGGAAACTTAGCAAGTCATATACCAGCTCAAAAAGGTGTAAACTTCCTAGTTAGAAAGGGTAAGACTCTAGAAGAGAGATTTATCGGTAACGCATATATGTTCACCCCTGATGAGAGAAAGTCTCTACTTAAAATCAAGACTGACGCTCCAAACCCTATGGTAATCACTAAGCCTTTTTATGATAAGGTTCAAGACCAAGACGAAGTTACTAAGATGCAATATCTAGACCTCCATCTATGGATGGCTGGTGACATCCTACTAAAGGCTGATAAGATGAGCATGGCTCACTCTTTGGAAGTTCGTGTGCCATTCCTAGATAGAAAAGTCATGGAGGTTGCAGAACGTATTCCTACCAAGTACAGGGTTACTCGTGACGAAATCACAGACGAACACACCAAGTATGTGACTAAGTATGCTATGCGTTTAGCATCCAAAAAAGATACCCCTAAGGAAACCGCATCAACTTCCGCTAAGAAGAAGTTGGGATTCCCAGTGCCTATACGTGTTTGGCTCAAAGAAGATAAGTATTACAACATCGTAAAAGGATTCTTCACATCTTCCACTGCTGAACAGTTCTTCAACACTGAACTACTAGTAAAACTCCTTGACGAACACAGAGAGGGTCACAAAGATAACAGCCGTAAGATTTGGACGGTGTTCATATTCCTCATTTGGTATGCCGTATACTTCGAGGATAAACCTTTTGATGAGGTAATCAAAAACGCATAACATAGCATAACGTCAATTCGATATGGAATTATATCGAATTGGCGGTAGTATAAAAAAACCATAAGGAGTAAAAATTTTATGGAAAGTAAATACAATCACTTGATAGACTTGAACGACTACCCTGTCTCTTGGTGGAACAGCTTGATAAAGTTGGCACAGGATATCTATGCTAACCCTGCAAAGTACTCCCATGTGTGCGACGGCAAGATTATGGCTACATTATTCTATGAGCCATCCACTAGAACACAGATGTCGTTCCAAACGGCTATGATACGCCTTGGCGGTAGTATCATTGGGTTTGACAATCCGTCGAACTCATCCGTGGCAAAGGGCGAAAACTTAAAGGATACTACTAAAATCGTCAGCAACTACGCCGACATTTTAGTGATACGCCATCCTATGGCGGGTACTGCAAAGGCTTCCGCACTTACCGCAGATTGCCCAGTAATCAACGCAGGTGATGGCGGACATCTCCACCCTACCCAAACTTTAACTGATATTTTCACACTAATGCAAGAAAAGGGTCGTCTAGACCATTTAAAGGTGGGACTCTGTGGGGATTTGGTCAACGGTAGGACTGTACATTCACTATGCAAGGCTCTAGCCTGTTATGAGGGCAACGAGTTCGTGTTCATATCCACAAATGAATTGAAGATGCCTTCATATATCAAGGATATCCTGACGGCTCACGGTTGCAAGTTTACCGAAGTCTTTTCACTAGATGAGGCTATCAAAGACCTTGACGTGCTATACATGACCAGAATCCAACGTGAGCGTTTCAACTCCGAAGAAGATTACCTACGTCAAAAAGATACCTACATACTTGATACTAAGAAGATGTCTAACGCTAAAAAAGATTTAATCGTATTACATCCACTACCAAGGGTTGATGAAATCTCCGTAAGTGTCGATGACGACGAAAGAGCGTTATATTTCAAACAGGCAAAGTATGGCGTGTATATCCGTATGGCGTTGATAGTCACCATGTTAGAGAACCGCTCAAAAGTTACACTGTTACGTGGTAAGACTCATAACGGTGTATGTTGTGACAATCCTAAGTGTATCACCAACAGTGAGGCTTACCTCCCTAAGAGTTTCCTCGGTGATGGTACTACGGTAATCTGTGAATACTGCGATGAACGCAAATTGATAGATTAGTTTTGCACATCTTATACATCGTTTAAAAATACACGACATAGAGGTGATTTTTATGTATCAACCCAAAGACCCTGTAATTCTATTGAGTTACGTAAACACAAAACTACGTGACGAAAGTCTCACATTAGAAGACTTCTGTAAAACGTATGAGTATCAAAAGGAAGACGTTGTAAAAATCCTAAGCGGAATAGGCTACACTTACAACGAAACTCTAAACCAGTTTAAATAAATCTTAAAAATTTAAGGAACGTCAAAAGACGTTCCTTTTTTTGATTTAATAAAAAAACAATATGGTTATTTAAAAATATAATCAAACAATGTAGGCTTTTCTTGTAAAGTTGGGATTGCTTCCACGGAATATTTAGAACCTTGTTTCTTTAGACAGTTCACCTTAAAATGATAACTATCATCAGGGGTTAGTGTTTCGTTGCAAACATCTTTTGAGGTGGCAACGGTGTTGTCGGAATCGTCGTAGAACGTGACGACTATTTCCACTTGGGAGAGCGTATACGTAGACACGTTCTTAACATCTCCGCTGACCATTAGGCAACCTTGATTGTTTACACCTTTATCGTTGTAAATTTCAAGGACTTGTATGGTATCAAGGTCAGGATGTGTCTTATCGTAGTTTATTTTAATGGGTATCGTTGAAATGCAAATTACTACCGCTATGACTTTTAAGACTTTTCTAAGCTTTAACATTTTCTTTTAACCTGTTTACCCTTTCCTCGTCGGGGGTGATGTAAGCCGTCTTGTTATGGGTGAATATCACCATACCAGGTTTAGAACCGTTCGGCTTCTTGACGTACTTTACTAGACAATAGTCCACTGGAACTTGTGCTGAAGTCTTTGCTCGGCTATGATGTACCGCTAAAACACAAGCATCTTCGATGGTGCTATCTGGAGGGGTTTCGCCATCCGTTTCGATGATTACGTGCGAACCCGTGATATTATGAACGTGTAACCAAATATCTAGCTTGTTTGCTACCTTGGTAGTGAGTTTGTCGTTCTGCTTGTTGTTCCTGCCTACGAGTATAGTGTACCCATCTGAGGACTTAAACTCCAAAGGTGGCAACTCTTTAGGAGGTTTACCTTTTAAACGGTTTGATTTTATATACCCTTGTTCAGCAAGTTCCAAACGCAGTTGAATGACTTCGTTTTCAGTTTCGGCACGAGTTAGAGCATCAAAAACACTATCGATATATACCAACTCATCCTTAGCGAGTGCCAACTGTTCTGTCAACTTCTGCTGTGCTGTGATGGATTTCTTATACTCACTATAGTACTGCTGTGCATTCTGTGATGGTGTCTTTCTCACATCTAATGGAACTTCTACCGTTGGACAACTCTCATCATAGAAGTTTTCTAATACTGCTACGCTATCGCCCTTTTGAATTCTATACATATTCGCAGAGATTAAGTCGCCATACAATTTTGAAGTTTCCTTGTTGTCGCAGTTCGCCAACTCCTCCTGCTGAATGTTAATCTTTTTAGTGATTCTCTCGTTGGTGTTGATTAACAGTTTAAATAAATCGTCAGCACGTTGCTTTAAACGTGAATAACTGTCACGTTCGGAATAGAAATAGTCTAACAGTTGAAAAACATCATCAAAAGGTTTGGTCACCATTAGAGTGCCATACTGGTGTATCTCAATGAACGAGAAATCTTTAAGTTGACCGTCCTTAGTCTTGACGGCTGTGTATGCCGTTTTTCCTTCAAGGATGGCGTTCCTAGTCTTCTTGATGGTGTATATCAACCTAAATAGAGAATCTTCGTCCAAATCGGCAAGTGTGCAGTCGGTGGACTTCGTCGCAGAGTATACCCACTCTCTACACAGTATCGGTGATACGCCCTCGAAAACTTTAATTAAAGACTTTGCCAAATCTCCAGTAGGTTGTGAGGTTATCGCTTGTGACATTTCGTCATCGGTGGCGGTTAGGAAGTTCAAGCGATGGTCTCGTGGTGGAAGTTCGTATGTGACGTTAGGTAGTACCAACCTTTCTCGACTCATTTCAGCATCCACACGCTTGAGACTATCCATGACTTTGCCATTTTGATTTATCAAAATCATGTTGGAGTATCTACCCATGATTTCACACGCTAATGTGATAGTTACCATATCTCCGAGTTCGTTCATACACTCGAAATCAAAAAATAGTATCCTTTCCAAGCCGTCTTGACGGATGTCTATCAACTTACCGCCCCCAAGATGTTTCCTCATGAACATACAGAACATGGTCGGCACTTTAGGGTTGTCTATCGAGACGTTAGTAATTTGTACCCTACTACTGGAGGCTGACACACATATTAGTAACTTATGGATTCCTCCGTTAGCCCTTATGGATATTAAAAGCTCCTCCCTTGACGGCTGATGAACTTTGTCCACTTTGCCACCTATTAAAAATTTTAAATTCTCCTTGATGGTATATAAAAAAGCTCCATCTAAAGCCATGGTTTATCAAATCCTTTCTAATTTATCCCTACAAAAAAATATTCCGCCCAAACGGACGGATATTTCATACGGTTACACATATTTCACAACGTCACGAGAACCACTAGCTATGAATACTTCAATATTTGGCACAGATGCGTAAATGTACTGTCTCAAATATGGGACTATCACATTTTCAGTGTAGAAGTGTCCGCAATCGAAGAGCAAGAGGTTGTTATCGTGAGCGTAGAGCCAACGGTCGTGTTTAACGTCGCCAGTTATGAAAAGGTCGCCATCCTTTGCGATAACCTCCTCAATCATTGAACCACACGAACCTCCCGAAAATGCTACCTTTCGGATAGGTTTATCTAAGTTCAAATGCTTAACCATTGGACAACCTAAGACCTCTTTAAGCTTTAGAGCTATCTGTCGAGGGGTTAAGTCCGTGGTTGAACTCACTATCCTACCGATACCATCCTCTATAGGTTCTACGTCGTCGCCGAGCTGTAGGGGCTCTTTCAACAGATGGTATAACACATCGTTGATTCCATCCTTACAGATGTCCAAAGGTGTATGGCAACATATCGCACTGATACCGTTTCGTATCAACTTGTAGACCATACTGTTTGAACGTACACTCTTCACAGGGTCAAATATCACTGGATGGTGCGAAACTATCAACTCACAGTTACGCTCGATAGCCTCATCTATTACCTCACTGGTGATATCTAAAGCTACTAAAACTCTAGTGACTTTATCTTCAAAGTTGCCTACTAGTAATCCGGAATTGTCCCACTTCTCCTGTGTGGAGAACGGTGCTAAATCGTCTATGATGTTGTAAATATCACGGATGGTGGTCTCAACTTGACCTGTTGCGTAATATTCAGTGAGATTTGCAACGTCTATCAAGTTTGAGGCATCCGAATTGGCAAACTGTAGATTTTCAACCAACTTCCTAAGAGATTCTACTTTCCAGAGAGCGTACTCTTTTGTAAGCTCATCGTAGAAGTTAATCTTTCCTACTTTGGATGTGAACTCACTTAACTGCATTGGAAATCCTGTATAATGCACGTTCATGACCGTGTAGAACTTATTGCCTACCTTAGCAACTATCTCTTTTGTGATTTCAAATCCCTGTGCATAGAGTTCTTTTCTTAACAGTGGAGCTTTAGTCATAGGTTGTAACGTCAATGAGATGTCCAACTTCTTCAACTGTGGCTCATCTTCAATGATGTTCAAGATGGTCTCCCCACCCATACCAGCTATTATGATATCACTGACACCTTTTAAATCTACATTTTTCAAGCCATCCGACTTTACTATAGAAATCTGTTCCCCTAGGTTGTACCTCTTGACGGTCTGTTCTGCTGAAGTTAATGGGCCATCTACTATATCGGAGGCTATAACCTTAGAACACTTACCACTCTGTATTAGGTACACACTTAGATAGGCGTGGTCGGTGCCAACGTCACAGATGACACCGCTTCCACTGACCATATCCGCACAAGCTTTTAGCCTATCGTCTATCTTAATCATAGGACTTTACTTGTTAGCGAAATATTCGTTTAACTTGTTTACTAGAGCATCGGCATCAGTACCGTGTACGGCACAAGCCTGTTCAATGCTTTCGCCCCTTGAAGATGGGCAACCTAAACAATGCATACCAATCTCCAAAAAGTATGGTGCTACGTTGAAATCAACGTCTAGTATGTCACCGATGATAGTATCTTTAGTAACAGAAAAAGCCATTTTAAAACCTCCATTATTTTATATTTTGAGCGGATATATCCTACTCATTTAGCTTATGATAACACTTTAATTACGTTTTGTCAAGGGTTAATTGTGATAAATCCCATGCTGTCCGCATGGCGGAACGTCGTGGGCGACGTTCCCTACATGGGATTATCTTTGATGTTATTAGTTTGTGCCGTACTCTTCCCTACCTTGTGAAAAGATATCTCCTCCGAAACTGTCGTTCGCTACGATTAGCGGGAAATCTTTAAAGGTCAACCTCTTGACCGATTCACAACCTAAATCTTCAAAGGCTATGACCTCACAGGAAGTTATACAGTGAGATGCTAACGCCCCCGCTCCGCCGATGGCACACAAGTATATAGCCTTATTCCTCACGATGGCTTCCCTAACAGCTTGACTTCGTTCCCCCTTGCCTACCATGGCACAGAGTCCACAGTCTAAAAACCTTGGAGCAAACTTATCCATTCGACTTGAAGTGGTTGGACCACATGAACCTATAGCCTTACCCTCTGGAGCAGGTGTAGGTCCAGCGTAATAGATTACTGCATCTTTTAAATCAAATGGAAGTGGTTTACCCTCATCAAGTAGGGCGTTGATTCTCTTGTGGGCGGCGTCCCTTGATGTGTACACCGTTCCACTAAGTAAGATTTTATCACCTACGTGCAACGTAGGGATGGTCTCTCTAAGTTTAGAAGTATCTATACTGATTATGTTTGACATATTAACCCATATCCTCCAAAGTTGGAACTACTATTTCGTCCATATCGTCAAAAGATTTCTCGGTGGTCTTTTGAGTTTCAACAGGTTCATAAGCGTTCATATCTTCCACAGATACACCTTCCATAGTGTCCTCTTCTTCCTCCTCATCAGGAGTGCTATCTTCAACAGCCTTTAGGAGTGCCTCTAAGTCTTCAGCACCACTACTTGAATAGGTCTCTTCAGGTTCTTCTTCCTCATCAGGAGTACTATCTTCTACGGCTTTGAGCAGGTCGTCTAGACCGTCTATCTTAAATTCGGACTTCACTGGAGGTACGTACTCTTCATACTGTGGTTGGTCGTCCTCGGATTCCTCTTCGTCAGGAGTGCTATCCTCTACGGCTTTGAGTAGGTCGTCTAGACCATCCATGTTGAAACCTTGGCTTGACTTCACTGGAGGTACATACTCTTCAAACTCAGGTTGAACGCCATCCTCTGGCTCTGTTTCTTCGTCAGGAGTTTCTGATTCAATCTCTTTTTCGAGTTCTTCAAGTTCTGATACGTCAAAGAAGTTCGTAGGAGGTGTAAGAGTTTCAACCTCAACGTTTTCAAGTTCGGTAGTATCTTCGAGTGTGTCTGTAGTATCCTCTATGTTAGTGGATTCTGTTTCTGTATCGGTATTAGTTTCTGTGGTGTCTTCCTCTGTGAAAGGTTCTTCTAATACTTCGGTAATCTCTTCTTCTTCGACCTCTTCCACTGGTAGCTCCGGAACTTCCTCAACTGGGAGGTTTGCTACTAACTCATCAAGAGGTTCATCGTTGGTGACCTTCTCTGTGATGGTGGCAACCTTTTCATTAGCACCGCAGACTAGCTCCATTACTGAGTTCAAACTCTCACTGATGTTGCCTATCTGTTCCATGATGATAGCCTTGAAATCTTCACTAGTCTTTGCGATACTCTCCGACTTCTCATTGATTTCTACTATCCTATCGTGTGCGGAAACTTCTGCATCCTTAACGATGGTTTCGGCTTTCTCTTCGGCATCCTTGATGGTGGTCTCTGCGAGTGTGTCAGCCTCACTGATAGTGCTTTCAGCCTTTTCATTAGCCTCAGCTAGGATTCTATCCGCCTCAGTTTGAGCATCATCCTTAGTCTGTTGAGCCTCTGCTATCAACTGTTCAGCCTTTTCCTTTGCCTCATCGATGGTTTCCTTAGCTTGTTCCTCGGCACTGTCTAGGATGATTTCAACTTTCTTACTACCTAACTTATTTACGTTGACTTTCCTTGATAGTTCTTCGTAGTCGGTGATATCTACCTTGCTTTCGAGTTGGGTGTTCAAATCAGCGATGGTTTCGTTTAAGCCATCTATTTCGCTATGTAGACCCCCTACAGTACCGTTCAATTCGTCGATAGTGTTCTTTAATTCTACTATCTCACTTTGAGCTGTATCGCTATTGATGACTTCCTCTAGATTAGCCTTTTCGCTTTCAAGTTTCTTGATGGTGTCATTCAATGCGGAAATTTCGTCGTTCTTAACGGAAATACGATAGTTAGTATCTTCATCCTTTTGTAGTAGGAAGTTCTTGACTTCTTGTACCTTATCTTGCATGATGATTAACTCTTCATCTTTCTTTGCAAGAGCTTCATTCTTTTCTGCAAGTTCCTTTTCTAAGGCTGGACTGATAGTTCCTCCATTTGCTGATAAACGTCTAATCTTATCTTCATAAGCATCACGCTCTTTTTCACGTGCCTGACGTTCACTTGCTAGTGAAATATCGTTCTGCTTTAGCTTACTTTCTAGATTCTTAATGACGTCGTTAAGTTGCTTGATGTCAGCGTTAGCTCCAGTGGTTTTAGCCTCCTCAAGTTGCTTTTCAAGATTTTTCTGTTTTTCTTCCATTTCGTCAAAGAAATTGAAAACATCTTCTTGAAGAAATCCCTTTTGACCTATCTTGGCAGGTCTTAAAATGTTATTTAAATCCTGAGACATAAAAATTCCCCTTTGTAAAATTTTGTTTAGGCACATCCTTTTTGGATTGTGCATAGTTCACTAATAATATTAACATATTATTTTGATGTTGTCAATAGTAGCTACTTAATTTTAACACAGTGTGATTATATCGGTAAATGTTGCATTAAATCCATTGGACTAGCATAATATTAAT
>CAZWRW010000013.1:0-14921 GCA_964636465.1 uncultured Ruminococcus sp.
TATCTATATCACTAGTCATAGTGTTTACTACATCGCTGATGGAATTGGATAAGCTATTTGCCTCATCGGTGATACCCTCTGCTAAACCTAAAGATACGTACTTTCCGATTTCATCTTGCATCAATTTAGATGGTGAATGGATTCCAAAAAAGTCTTTGAAACTATCAACAAGTCTTTCACCAATCGAAGTTACAGACTCTTTGAGATAGTCAACAGCATTTCCGAATCCATCTGCAATACCTTGGATTAGTTGCTTTCCGATTTCACCCCAATCTATGTCGGTAAATTTAGCTTTCAAAGTTTCGTAAATTTTTCCGACGAATCTTGCGATGGACGCACCAAGCGATGGCACCAAATCAATAAGACCAGCAATTACATCTGCAACCAACTCCACAACAGATTCTAATATTTGTTTCCAAAAGCTAGAGCTTGCGACTGTATCCACTAGAGCCATTATCACATCTGCTACCGCTTGAACTAACGTAGGTACATTATCAATCAAAGCAAATAGCAATTTGCTAACTAACGTAGTTAAGCTTTTTATCAGTGGATTCAATACTTCAGGAGAGAGAAGTACTACAACTATAGCATCTATGAGATTTAGTAAGCTGTCTAACAAGTCGCTTATGTTGTTGGCTATGCCCACGATTACACCCGCCACAAAATTAGACAACGCAGGAAGTATGGTGTCCATGTTAGCGGTTAGGCTATCGGAGAGTGCTATAAGAGCTTTCATGACTACGTCAACCAATTGTTCTGTGTTGTTAGCGATAAAGTCCACTAACTCACTAGCCATAGTAACCACGCCATCGACTAACATATTTATGGTATCGGAATCTAGTAAGGCATCCACTAGTGGCTGGAATAGTTGGTTTAGGAATGTAGGGAAAAACGCTACAATCTCAGGAACTATTTCATTCAAGCCGTCCTTTAGGTCATCGGTGACCATTCTAATCAGTCCGACAATTTTTGTGGTTGTATCGCCACTAGATAGACTATCAAATACTGTGCTAACTAATGAATTGAGAGACGTTAATATCGTAGGTACGCTATTTACTAAAGCGTTATGGAGACTATCTAAAAGGTTGTTGATAGTATCAGGAGAATTTTGTAATCCCTCATTAAGGTAGTTTAGTATCTCCGCCCCGATGTTTGCGACTTCAGGTAAAGCTGTAGTAATACCCGTTACCGCCGTGGACAGTATCGACTTACCCATGTTTAGCAACGTAGGCGTTACTTCTTGTACGCCATCCGATAGTGTGGAAATCAATTCTGGTAGAACATCATTGAGATTGTTACTAGCAGAAGTCAAACCTTGAGCAAAACCCTTAATGAATGTGGTTGCTGTTTGCGTTAGGGTATCCTTAGAGGCGTTGACCTTGTCTATAACGTCGTTGATTAGTTTCCAAAACGATTGTACCATTACGGTACCGCCCTCACCAATAGCTTCAGGAGCTATATCCACAAAGCCACTAAACAGTGAATAAATCGCCGTATTGAACGTACTAGTATAACCACTAAACCCTTGTAATAGCTCAGGGAAAAGAGATTCAAACTGTGATACTACCGAATTTTTAAAAGTCTCTATATTTTGACTGATACCGTCAAAATTGAAACCATTATCAATATTATTTCTAACGTTAGTAAGCAACGTGGTAGCCGTAGAAGATACTTCACGCAAAGGGTCTTCCATGTAGTCATATATGGACAAACCGCACCCCTCAACAGCGGCCTTTAGTAATGTAACGTCACCAGTTAGGTTGTCAAGTTGAACGTCAGCCATCTTTTCCGCCAAACCGTCACAATTTTCAATAGCACCGCTTAGCTTATCGAAGTCAGCCTCTGTAGAGTTCGCTAAAGCCAACCATGAAGATACTTGTCTAGTTCCGAAAAGTTCCGCAGCGTCGGATAGCTTTTGCAATTGAGCCTCGTCGTTTTTGAATTGTTCCGCTAAATCGTCATACTCTAAAGCCTCGCCACTAGCGTCAACTAAGTCAGTTGACATTCCGCCGAATACCGTCCTCATCTCTTGAACGACATCCTCAAAGCTTAACAAGTTGCCCTCTGAATCTTTTAGTGAGATGTTATACTTGTCTAGTACGGCTTGGGCATCTTCTGTAGGGTTTAGCATATTAGACAAACCCGTCTTGAGTGAGTTACCAGCCATGGAGGCTTTAATACCGTTGTTAGCCATCAAGCCTAAACCTAAAGACAAATCTTCTATGCTATAGTTTAGGTTACTTGCTAAAGGACCTATGTATTTTAGAGCCTCGCCCATATCACTAACTGTGGTATTTGAGTTAGTAATCGTTGCGGACATGACATCCACCCACTCTTGAGTATCTTGAGCGGTATAGCCACACGCTGTAATAGCATCGGTTAGAACGTCGAACACGGTAACTAAATCTTCACCCGAAGCTGAAACCAAATCCAAAGATGGAGAAATACCCGCCGTAATGTCATTGACATCCCAACCAGCCAAAGCCATCTTTTGAGCACCGTCCGCAACTTCTGTAGCAGTGTATTGAGTAGTAGCACCGATTTCCTTGAACGTTTCCTCTAGAAGTTGCATATTAGCGACTTGTTCGTCGGTGTTATCGACGTATCCCAAAGTAGCTTGTACATTGGATAAGGAGCTAGTAAAGTCCATACCCGTACTAACGGAATATTTGCCCACCGCTGTCAAAGAACCCGTGATTGCCTCGGTGTACTTCTCAAATGCCTTTGTAGAGGTTTCCACGGTCTTAGTGATAGTTTCTATACTTGCAACTGATATAGTTCCTATCGCCTTGCCCATACTCTTTATGCCGTTGTATAGTGCATCTAGACTAACTTTGGATAGTTCAAGGAACGCTGTGCCTAAACCCTCAGCAACAAGCTTTAAGGCTTGCATCTTAGGGTCAAGGGTTTTGATGGTGTTTTCGTTTTCTTGAAACTCACCATTCATTTGATTTAAGTTAGCAGTTTCATTGGTTAGGGCGGTGGTGTTCTGCTCTAGTTGATTCTTATACTTCTCAACCATCTTTTGAGCTTGTTGAACTTCCGCCGAATTTTCGCCATACTGTTCGGTATACTCTTTTAGCCTAAGTTTAGCATCGGAATACTTTTTGTTACTTTCTTCGACTGCACCCTTTAGAGCTTCAATCTTGCTTTTTTGAGTTTCTATCTGTTGAGTAAGAATCTTCTGCTGTTCCTTTAGGCTTTTGACGTTCTTCATGTTATCCAACAAAGAAGTGTTATTCTTCTTGAATGCGGAAGTAGCTAAATTCATGTTAGCCTTTAGGCTTAGCAAATGAGAATCGATTTCTTTCAGTTGCTTTTTGTACTTTGATTCACCATCTAGATATATCCTAGTCTTAATCATTGTAGACATATTCGCTTCGCCTCTCTTTCCATTCTAAATAACCACAGTTGAATAACGTCCCCAGGAGACATAGTATATAAGGCTCTATCGTAGGATATACCCACGTATAGAGCCTTTTCGATTATCCTCATATACGATTTATCGACTATTCCGAGTCGCTTTTTTTTTCTTTTTCAAGTTCTTCGAGTTCGTAGTCTCTTTCTTTTAGCTTTACGTCGGTAGGCGTGTCCACGCCCATAGAAAAATTTATCTCTTCCATGCAAAGGCTCATGCCCTCGTTTAGCTCTTTGAAGTTTAACGTTTGGGCGAAATATTCCCAACTGTACCTTTGGAGCTTTTCTTTTGTGTCGTCGCTATCGATAGCCAAACCCGAATTTACGCAATCCACGTAACCGTTAGCACATATAGCTATAATCTTCGAAATGATTTCTACTTTTTCGGTTAGGCTTTTTTCATCAAGAAACTTGCTGAAGTCATCTAGTTCACAAATATTTTTAGAAAACTCAATGTACGCCGATACCGTAAACTGTAGTGGAATCTCTTTAAACTTTTTCATGATATCCTCCTACGTTATGCAACGGACTTGAGTCCAGCAATTTCATATAGCTTTTCCTTAGCCTCCGCCTCAGTGGCAAAACGCCAAGTATCACGATAAGTATTGTTGCCTACACCATCAAGTATGAAGATAGTTCCCTCAATCTCCTTAGTGTTCCATGAGATTGACTTTTCCTTAGTGGAAGCACTTTCGCCCATGGTACCAAACTGAACCTTGTAAAGCCATGTGACTTCGTAAAAGCTTTCGTTGTTCTTGATACCACGCTTGTAGTAACCGTATCCACCATAAGGGGCAATGTCGTTACCACCACTTGTGAACTGATATGTACCCTCTTCTTGACTAACTGTAGCACCAGTTATTAATCCAGCGATTTTACAAGCATCTTGCCATGTGTCGCCTAAATCGTCAATGCCTACGGTAACGGTACCATCACTGAACGTCTTGTCGTTTTCTGCGATACTGTCGTCGGCATATAGTGGGTTATCGTTGTTGTTGATACTAATGTCAGTTGAAATTAGCTTACCTAGTATCACCGCACCAGAGTATGTAGGCATCTTGCCATCCTCGTATGTTCCAGGTGCGAATATTGGACATTTACATCCTATTAGTGCCATCCTAAACCAATCCTTTCTTTTTTAGATAACTATCAAATACTTTTTGCATATTGTCTACACATTCTTTAGAACTGCTGTTCGTTGCGTTGTCCACGAACTTAGTAGGTGCTTGTTTCTTCTTAGTAGTTCCGAAATGTAACACGAACGCTATGGTGGCGTTTCTAGTGGTTACTCTTCCACGCTTACGTTTACCACGTGGATAAACATCACTAGCACCTACCGCAGTTTTCTCATATGATATACCGCCTTGCACCATCGCCATACTTTCGCCAGTCATTCTAGACGGTTTGTAGTAATCGTAGTGGCGACCGCTCTTAGATACACCCTTGTAATGTACCATCGTGCCACGGGGCATAATCACGTTGTTCATGGATTTTTTCCATGCTTTAATCACTGGTGGAGTTCCAGCGTTAAGCATATCTTCAATTAACTTTTTGTCAGCCTCTAGAGATAACTTATATATCGCCTGTCGAAGTTCTTTTAACTGTTCAGTTTTGATTACCGCCATAGTTAAACTCCACCTCCACAGTGTAGGCATACAACGTAACGTTGGTTTGCCAATCGTAGATTACTTCAGGAGCTTCAAAAGTTACGCCATCACGTTCTAGTGCACTCTCAATCAATAGGAAACTTTCATCGTATTCTGATTTGGTGTAGTAGTTCACGCTGTAGACGGCTACACGTTCGGCTACATAATCGTCGCCGAAAAGATACTTGAACCCTATTAAGTTCCACACGATATAGTTTCCTTTGTCGTCTTGTGCTAGATTGTGATAGGTATCTAAACCAGTAGAGGCTAAAACGTCTCTAAACTCCAGTTGTGTCATAAGTCTCCTCCAATTCCGATAACGATAGTAACGTAGTTTTCGGGAATGTATCATCCTTGTGTTGGACTTGTTCCACGCAGTATTGTCTGCTAGACGACGTTAAGATTACCACATCATGTGTGGAAATATCCCTAGTTTGCGGAACTACGATAGTTTCGGCTATCTTGATATCCAACTGTTGAGCGGTATAATACCTAGTCAAGCCGACGGTTTTGTACTGAAACCTTAGCTTAGCCTTTTGCGATAACCCTTGTTTAGGCTGGTCACCCTTTTCGGCTACGTTCTTGACTTCACATATCGTTGCAATGCCATCATTGAAATTTTGATACTCTTTCGCCCATATGTCTTTGAACGGTACTTCATAATCAAACGGTTTCATCGGAATCCGCCTCACTTTCGTTAGTTATCACTTGATACTTAGCTCTTAGGTTGACTAGTTCTCCAGTGAAGTTAGTTCCGAAATCCTCATAACCCGAATTGTAGATTAATCGACAACAGTCGAACAATAACTGCTTTTCAACGCCATTTTCGGGGATGTCGTAATCTATATCCACGTTACAAGCGTAAGCCTTTAGGATAGCCTTAGCTCTATCTAGTATTTGTGAAACCTTTTCATCGGTCTTTTCGTCGTCCCACGTGATGTTTAGATAATTCTTCAATTCGTCTAGCATAAGCTATCACCTACTATGAGATTTGTTCAACCTTGATGTGTGGCTCCTTAACCTTAGAAATATCTAGGTATAGAAAAGCGTTGTTATCTAGAGGTCTACCATTACCGTGAGTCTTAATTTTATAAGTACGTGCATCTTCTAACCACTTGAAGTCGTCACTATATTCGAGCTTACCGTTTCTGTTAGAACCTAGTCCCATGAAGTAACGCTTTGCTAAACCTAATACGGCGTGGTCACTTGGAACTGCTACGGATTGAATAATTTGAGTTGGGTAAGGTAACACGTTGTTTACATATCCACCATTAGGAGTTAGCATAGTGGTAGCAGGTAGCACGGTTTTGAAGTAGTCTTCAGGATTTACCACCATGATTAGGTTAGTGATATCTCTATAACCGCCATTAGGTTTTACAGATAACTCTTTGATTAGTGAACCATAAGCAGTTGGAGAAAATTCCGTAACCTTAATAGCCTCTTTTCTAGGATATTCACCACCAGTGACTACTACATCGTCGGAAACGTCTCTAGTCATGCCGATAGGTTGGTCTTTACCAGTACCGTCAACTATAGCGGTTTCTAGAGCTATGGCGATAGCCTCTGTCATAATCTCACGGAAATAAGCATCTAACCAACGTGGACCCAAGTCTAACATATCGTTAGTGATAACCATGAATGCAGATAACTTGCATAGTTCTAGGTTGATTTCATCAATAGCACCGTTGAGTTCCTTAGTTATTTCGGAATTGATAGCACCCCATACGGCTAACTGTGAGCCTTGAGAGTTTACTATAATCTTAGTTAGGATAGAAGTGTTCCTAAAGTCGATAGCGTTTAGTAGAGGGTGATTGGTCTTGATATCACCTAGGATAGTTTCGATAACCGTCTCAGGATAAGCAACATCAATATTAGATACCGCCATCTGTGGGTTACTGGACTTCATAGCTTGAATAAGCTTAGAGTAGTAATCATTCTCTTGTGATGTTAGTTGTCTAACTCCACGCTTTTGAAGAATTGCACTATCCACGCTATCAACCACGGAATGTGCCTCTTCTAAGATTTCATTGTGTACTTGCATTGACCATGCTTCAAAGGACTTCTTTACGCCGTCCTCGTCGCCGTCTCTAAGACATTGAGCCACATTAGTTAGTAACTCATCCTTGGATTGTTTTCTAGTATCTAGATTAGTCATAGCTTTCATTTCCTTTCTTTAGTGAACGCTCCTAAATGAGAAAAGTTTCTCTAAGCGTTCTAATGAATATATATCTTTAGCTGGAACCTTTTGAGTAGGTGTATCTTCTAAGGTTTCATTTTGTTCAACCTTAGGCTGTTGTTGTTTAGGTGATTCAACACCCGCAATTTCGTCCGCCAATCCATACTCAATGCATTGGTCAGCGGTTAGATAGGTTTCGTTGTCTAGTAGCTCCATGAGCTTTTCCTCACCTTGATTAAACCTTTTCATGTAAGCTTGTCTAAAGGCGGACGCCATAACGTCCAAATCGTCAGCGATTTTGCGTAGTTCCTTAGCGTTACCACTAGCAATTAGCCATGGGTTGTGTATCACCATCAATGAGTTGTCACTCATAACGATTTTGTCACAAGCCATTGGAATGATACTAGCCTCCGAACAAGCAAAGCCATCTATGTAAGCTGTTTTGTAAGCTGGATGTCTTTGCAACATGGAGTATATAGCGTTACCCTCATAACATGAGCCACCCTCTGAGTTGATGTACAAGTTAATATTCTTGATGTCACCAACTTCTTGGAGTTTTTCTCTAAAGGCGTTGGCGGATGTATCCGACTTAGTTTCATTACCTAACCAGTCGTAACCGTCGCCCTCGATAGTTGAATATATGTAGATATCGGCAGTCTGTTCCATGGTGGTTGACATTTGAATATCATACATTAGGGTTTTCATTTGCATCTTCAATCTTTTCACCTCCAGTAGTGATATTGTTATCTTTAGCAATATTGTTGTCTGTATCCTCGATACGTTTAGGTTTGAAACCGAAACGTTCTCTAATCTCGTTGTCGTCTATAGCGGTAGCAGATGCAACCTTGCTAATAGCGTCCGCATTGGTGATAAAGTCGGAATGTTTGGTATCAGTCAAATCGAACTTGACGTAACAGCCTTTTTTGAAACTTTTCACGCCGTAACGTTTTCTAGTAATCTCCGATTCCAACATATGTGTTAATGGCTTGATACAACTGTCGATGTAGTTGTTGTAGACTTCAACCAACGCCGACATAGTTTCACCAGTGACTAATGTCGCAGGTACGTGGTATAGTTGTGATACCCTCTTTAGTGATGCAGTCAATAGGACTTCACGGTCTTGAATTTCGGAAGTAGTCTTTTTATCCTCACTAGTGATTTTAGTGTAGGTCATACCGTTCCATAGTGGGATAACAGCGTTCTTTGATTTGAAGAACGACTTGAAATGGTTGTTCATCAAATCTCTGTACTTATTCTCGAAATCAGGGTCACCACTAGCCAAAGATGGAATGTTCAATGCACCTCTTAGACTATCGTTGTTGATAAACTTGTTGTCAGCCTCAGCGATTAGTTCAGCGTAGGTGTTAGTGAAGTTTTGAGTTATCACGTTAAGGTCATCACCAGAATAGGAATACTTTACATAGATAACTTCACTAGCCTTGAACTTCTTGTTGAACGTAACTTCTTTACGTGAAACGTTAGAGAACACATCCTCTTTCACGCCGTATTCATCATGGGTAAAAGTATTTTCCGCAATGATTAGCTGTTGGTTCACTTCTACGATTAATAGTTCACCGAAGTACAATAATCTAGTCACTGCCTCTTGGATAAACTCCACACCACTTTGATTTACGTTAGGTTGATAGTTCCACAAGTAATATTCCTCTTGCTTGACTTCCTCATCGTCTTGATAAGTTCTAAGTCTGCATTGAGAAACCGTACTAGCCACAAACTCCCCGACCGCAACCTTGCAATATGCGTTCAGCATGATTTTGTTCTTTACATCATCGGATGTGAATGGCGTACTATCCACTAATACGGTAGTTCCGTTATTTTTCTTGAATAAACTTCCTAAAAAATCTCTAAATATAGCCGTGTTCACTCACATCCTTTCGATTAATATATATAAGCAGAAAATTCACCGCTTGAATAATTTTTAGTAATTAGATTTCCCTCAGTCATCGCAGCGACAAAGGCTTTGAATCCGTCAGTCTTACGGGACTTTGGCTCAATCTTTGAATATATGTAGTTAATACCTACTCTTTCAATTTTTGAGTTGTTGCAATACCAACGCATAAGTGGATTGTCGCCCCAAACTATGTTATGGTTTACAAAGTTACTAGTGATAGTAGGCATAATCATCATTTCGTCGGACGGGCGTATCTGTTTGATAATGTCACTCTTTTTGATAGCAGAAAATCCAATGTCACCTAAAGCTTTACTCATCAGGGTATATCGAAACTTATCTATACAAACCCTTTTGACTGATAGCTTATGTTTCAGTTGATTTTCTCTAATCCACGAAGTAACTACAGTTGGATTGACTTCTAAAGCATCCACAAAAGTTAGTAAGCCTTGACTTTCCCATTCTCTAAGTGGGGGCTTAATTCTCGATAGGTCTTTGCTGTTGGAACATACCCAACTATGCGTATGCCATAGGAATTTGCCATCTTTCCAAAAGAGAAACCCAGCGGAAACAAAGTCCGTAGTAGAGGCGTAGTCTATTCCAACTACACATGGCATACCATCGAAGTCAAAGCCTTGTTGGTCAGTAGCCAAGATGTTATCCCATGAAGTCACTTCGCTATCTGCATCGCCTTGCGGTAGATTCATCCTTTTAGTTGCAAAGTCGGAATTAGATACCTTGTTCATGCAATAGTCTTGATATTCCGCCCTAATCTCTGTTAGTAGTTCAGGTAGGTATCTAAGTGATGGATTTGCCTTGTACCACATGGATTCGTCGTCAATCTCTTTCTTATCATCTAGGCGACATATGAACGGTAAAAAACCGAAGTCTTTTTGTTCACCATTTAGAATTGATAGAGAACGGTTTTTATAATCGTCAAGTACACCATCACGTACGTTGCCGTCTGTAGACATGATAGTCGTTCTAGGATACTTCTTCTTGCCTAAACCAGTCTTAGCTACTTGAATAATCTTGTAGTTTTCGTACTCGTGGACTTCATCAAAAGTAATCTTACCAGGGCGACCGCCGTCCTTAGTCTTAGCGTTAGAAGTTCTAAACAAGTATTCCGACTTGGTTTTTAGATTGGTGATACTCTCCTTGTTCCAGTGAAAATGCTTTTTCATCTTATCCTTGTAAGTCTCTAGAACGTTGTACACGTCAGTAAAGGAGACTTTGGCTTGGTCTTCACTGTTGGCAAAGTCGTCAATATCGTAGAATTGAACACCATTAACAGGAGTCAACAAACAGAAGTTCTCAAAAGAGTTGTAGCCGTTTTTTCCCGAACCACGCCCAACGTATATAAATAGTATAGGAAACCTTAACTGATGGGTGTCTTTGTAGTAGGTACAGTTGTGCAACGCAAACACGAACTTTTCCCACGGAAACAACTTGTAAGGAAAATACTTTTGAAAAGCTAAATACTTTTCGAGTTGTTCTTCATCCACATAGACGTTTTCATCTTTAAAGACTTTTTCCACGAAGTCACATAGGAGAAACTGCTCTTTGCATTGTGCATACTCTTGAGAACGTACCAAATCTATGTACTCTTGGATGTACTTGTTACAACTCATCTTCCACTTCTACTTTAACGGATTTGACATCTATACCTAAATCTTTCAAGATACGTGCCATTTGAGTGTCGATTCTACATAGTTCTTTGCTAATTCTCAAGATACTTTCACTGTTTCCCGATGGGTCATCCACGCCCACAACTATGTTAGACATCTCTTCACCAACGAGAAATTTGTTCACCCAAAGTTCTAAGTAGGTTTCGACCTTATCTTGAAATATCGGCGTAGCTATGCCGTTTTCGATTAAGTAGCTGTTAAGATAACGTTTGATTGTACGGTACTGTTTACATTTTTTAACATTCTCTAACTTCATGCTAATTTTAGGCATATTTAAAAGCCTCCTTTCAAAATTTTTGAATTGTCGTAGGTGGCGGGCGGTGTCGGTAGGGCGAAAAATTTCCGGAAACTTCCGCCCAGTCGCTGATTTCCCATATTTTTCCCAGCCACTCAAGTACGCACCTACGTTGTTCACCAGTTTATGACATCAACGTAGCTACGTCCCTACCAGTACCACCAGAAGCACCACCACCCACACATCTACGTTGTTTACCACCGTTCAATGGTCACGCTGTTGTGTGGCTTGTGATGTCCCGCCGTCCGACCGTGCACCCGCTCGTGACACTCACGGCAGAGGGCTACCAGTTGCGGTGCTGTGTGGTTTGTGATGGGGTCTGTGTAGGTCAATGAGTACGCCAACCACGGGAACGCCTTGAGGGGCTTGACGTGGTGCACCACCACCGCCCGACGGTATCCGCCACGTTGGCGACAATACCAGCACTCATGATGTTGTTGATTCATTACTTGATGGGACAACGTCCGCCACGCCCACGAGTTATAGAACACCTTGAGATTGTTTGACTTCACAAGCTGTTCTATCTCCTGTGGAGTGTAACGCCTTGCACTATCCACACGCTCTGCACCTCCTGCACTGCTCTAGACGGGTACCAGCTCCAGCACCTGCACCCGTCGCCGTTCTAAGTATCTAACCATATGGTAACATAACCTTGTATAAGTAAACTTATACAAGCGAAAAAAAAGTTGCACAAAGTTTTTTCAACATATTTGTGACATTTGCATAAAAAACCGCCCCTTACTGCTTAAGGATACCCACCAGCACCCGCCACGCAAAGAAATAAGGGGATATCTAAAAAGATACCCCCATAATAGGAACATTTCAAAAAATAACCGCCCTATTTATCGCCGTTGGAACTCTCCAACAAGTCGCCCATATCCTGAGCTATAAGGCTGTTAATATAAGCGTTCACGCTTAACCCTTTTGATTCAATATAGGCTCTAAATAATTGCTCCTGTTCTTTTTTGACTCTAAAGCTAAATTTTGAATAGGTTTTCTTATCGTACCTATTATTTGCGTTAATTTTCGCCTGTGTGTTCTTTGTCATGATTCAACACCTCCTACATAACATTATAGCACAAATAATACAAAGCGTCATTGTATAAAATGCACAAACTTTTTCAAAAGCTTTTAGCCACTTTTCACAAACTTCAAATTTAAGGCTTGACAAATACAAAGCCCCATTGTATACTAGTATCAACAAATCAAAAGCAAGGCGACCAGCTCCGCCACCGTTACGAGTTGGAGAAATGGAGAAAAAACCATGAAAAACACTAATATCGTTAAGTTTGAAGTAGGCAAAACATACGCCCAAAAAGACAAGTACAGCACCTGCACCCTAGAGATTCTAAAGCGTACAGAAAAGACCTTAAACGGTAACACGGACAACGGCTGGTATTCCCAAAATAACCGCCGTAAGTCTATAAGCGTTGGAACATTCCGCAACGCTGACGGCGAAGTTAAAAGAGCCGAATATATTACAAAGCCTTACATTTCCGCATTGGGCGACGGTTGGGAGCTTATCCCCGACATAAAAGAGGAAACCATACAAGAAACATTAAACCGTACACTTTCCGCCCTCCCTGAAGTTGCAACAGTATCCGAAAAGGAAACCAAAAAAGACTATTACGGAAACCCTTACGAGGTGCACAACTTCGTTGATGGCGGTATATACAAGGTATCCGCAAAATGCCTAAAGACCGCCCTAGCTGATTTGGTTTTTGTAATCCTTAAGAACACCGGAAAAAGCCTAAAAATCACGGCCTTTGAAAAATACGACGGCGTCGTAAAATGCACCGCTGAAAATGTAACGAAGACTTGCCACCCTTACAGCATGGAACCAGTTGCAAAAATCGACGGTACAAGCTTGTCAAGATGGATTAAGGGATACATTGGAGTAAATCAAGTTAGAAATATGACCGTTGAAGAGCTCCAAGAATTCGTGAGCGGCTCCGCCCCTGCACCAGCACCAAAAGAGATAACCGCCCCTGAAAAGGTCGCTTTTAACGTTGCGGAACATTTCCGCCCAATCAATGAGAACATCGCCAAAATTGCAAACTACATTAACAGCTCAAGAAAATACGAACCAAACCAAGCAACGGAGCTATACCAAAGCGAAGTTGAAAAGGCCTTTGAGATGGTCAATGAATCCTCAAACCCTGAAAAGTCCCTATATTTCGCCGACCTATACGCTAAAAAGTTAGCGGACTACTACAACGCCTACTATAGGAATGAGGCATCCTGCCCTAGTTGGTTAGAAAGTGGCCCCGCAAATTTCCCTACCAAGAAAAAAGAACGCCAAAATGCACGCCGTGACCAACTTCGTAAAGTTTGGGAAAAGGTCAATAACTTGTTACAATACGTTGAAAACCCAAACCGCAAAAAAGACGGCGAAAAGGTAAGGGAAACTATAAGCGTTGAAGAGTTCGAGGGCAACGGATATTTTACCGTAGTAAACAATGCCGAAGAAAACCGCCTACAGCTTATCGACTTCGTAGAGTTCCCAACTGATGAACAAAGGGCAATACTAAAATCCAATGGCTTTAGATGGTCAAGACGTTTTCAAGCATGGCAAAGGCAAACCACCGAGAACGCTATACAAGCAATACACGCCGTTATTAAGGCGTTTGAATCTCTTGAAGTATCCGAAATAGAGAAAAACGCTGAAACATTTGAAAAAGTTTCCGCCCCTGTAGAATCTGTAGAACCTGAAACGGTTGAAACCGTGGAACCTGAAACCGTGGAACCAGTTCAAGAAACTTCAACCCCTGACGTTTTCGAAATTGGCGAAACATACGCCCAAAATGGGGGCGTGTATGATATCCACCAGCAAGACCGCCGTTACATCATAACCGACCGCAACGAAACCACCATAACATGCGATATAATTTCCGACTATGAAGAGCCACAATATAACGTAACTTTAGAACTACATAAGGGCGTATTTACCCACGAAATCGAAATCACAAAATATGATGAAATAGGCGAATATGAAGAAACCGCCGAAATCGCCACAATAACAGAATACGCCGTGCATATATACCCTTGCGGTTATAGTGACGTATTAACCGCCCACGATTTCGAAAAAAATGAGCCCGACCTAAAAGAAGACATCACGGGCGACCCTTACGCCATCGAGGGACAAACAGAATTAAACCTTGACGCCCCAGCAACTGTTGAAACCGTAGAGCATGAAGAACTCCCAACGGTTAAGGAACCGACCGCCACCGCTGAAACCTTACAGCCTGAAACGGTTGAAGAAATTGAAGAACCATATCATTTTTATACTAATACGGGTTATAGATGGGTTTCCGCTAATGGTTACACAAAAAATATTATCGTTATTACAAACCGTACAAAAAAGACGTTAACGGGCGATATAGTTATAAACTCTTACGGACAAGGGAACAAACGTAAAAATATAAAAGTCGGAGTATTTCGCAACGCCGACGGGGAAACCCGCAAATCTGAATACATCGTTGACCCGTTCATACCTGCATTAGGCGACGGCTGGGAACTAATCGAAAATAAAAAAGTTGTAGATAGCTTTGCCCCTATTGAAACCCCCGAACCCTTGGAACCCGTTGCAACCCCTGAAACCCTTGAAGAAACCGCAACGCCTCAAGAGTCCCCAATACTAGAAACATTTGCAAAAGATACCGCCCATATAGGAGCCGTAACAGTTGAAACCGTGGAGCTTGTAGCCTCTACCGCCGAACCCGTGGGAGCCTTAACAGTTCCAACGCCTCAAGAAGTGACCGCCCATACATCTAGAGAATTTCAAAAAGATACC
>CAZWRW010000014.1:0-14717 GCA_964636465.1 uncultured Ruminococcus sp.
CCTACACTTGACTTTATACTGCGTACGTGTTACAATGTTGATGTAGTAATTTTTTGCTACTAATATCATCTTATAGGAGGATTTCTCTATGGAAACCATTAAAAACATTGAGACACGCCGTAGTGTCCGCAAGTATACCGAACAACCCGTCACTGATGAGACTCTAAATAAGCTCATAGAGGTGGCTAGATATGCCCCTAGTTGGAAGAATACTCAAACCGCTAGATACGTGGCTATCCGTAATGTAAAACTTAAAGAGACCATCGCAAATGAGTGTGTTTTAGGACATCAAGGCAACATGAACATCATCAAGAATGCACCTGTGCTACTAGTTGAAACCACCGTGAACGCTCGTTCAGGCTATGAACGTGATGGCTCTTTCACGACATCTAAAGGCACACACTGGCAATCCTATGATGCAGGTATCTCTGCACAGACACTCTGCCTAACCGCTCACGAATACGGTCTAGCTACTGTAATTATGGGAATCTTCGAGGAGAGCAAGGTCGCTGAGGCTATATCCCTAGAGGATGGCAAGTCCGTTTCTGCATTGATAGCTTTGGGCTATCCAGATGATGAGCCTGTCGCTCCTAAGCGTAAAGAGGTTTCAGATATACTTACCATCTTGGATTAATATAAATTGCGGAACGGTGTGAAAATCGTTCCGCAAATTTTTTATTCACTGAAAAAATTCCAAAGAGCTTCGGGGTCGTTTAGAATACTCTCATCGATGGTTGGACTTTCAACACTAGTGCTGGATTCCACAACATCTTGGATTGGCTCTTCGGAGGGTTCAAACTCTTCAAGCTCTTCTATAAGATAAAATTCGTCCTCTTGAACGGTCCCGACGTTCTTTAAGTCTTCGTAAATCTTATCCATAGTATATGTAGGCTTATCGTTGGATATGCTACCATCTTTCCTGTTGTCGATTTGGTAGACTCCACAGACTTCATCAAGCATAGCGATGTGTTCTAAGTTGTAAATGTCGTCGTACTCGTGGAAATCCCAAATGCCATTTGAGCTTGACACTAAACTAGAGTTTTCACAGATGGTTCTCAAATACATTAGGTTTTGGATTTCTAAGTTTTCATCCGAGAAGTTTTCAATATGGAACTCCATCAACTTGCTAGATAGTCCAGTACCACCAAACCAATCCGAAAGTATGTACGACTTTTCCAAACTCACACTGGAAAGGTTACCGCCAAAGGCAAAAGCATCCTCGTATTGAAATATATAACTATGTAACCCAAAAAACACCTTGGATATGACCTTTATCAAAGCACAGGCGGTAACATCTTTTGAGGGTATGTCGTTGTCTAAGTGGATATATACCCAATCACATTGGTTACCAAAATCATCGTATAGGTACTGTGTTTTGAACATCGTAGAGTTGGATTGTATGTACATAAGTTCATTAGCTGAAAGGTTCACATGGTCACCCTTGTTAAAGTATATCTCCTCGAAGAGATTCCCGAAACTGTAGTACTCTAACGCTTTTTCGTCCACCCCGAGATAGTACAGCAACCCTCGAACGTTCTCTACACTAGCCCCCTGCGTCTGCAAACTATAGATGTTACCCTCTAACATATCTTGATAATATTCGTAATAACCCATGGCTATCACCTAGATACTTGGTAGTGGTGGGTCTTGTAGTTCATGGTAATCTTCGATAAAATCCCACAGCATATCTATGAACTCGTCGTTCTCTTTGATTTGCATATCTTTAAACTTATCATATACAAATTCCAAACCCCCTCGAAAGTATGAGTATACCGTCTCAACGTTCTTTAGAATCTGTTGCTCATCAGTGGAAAACGCTAACTCTACACACTCTTTAGGAGACTTCTCCCTATTGTCCAAAAGTATCACCATATGATAGATACCCTCTAACTCGTATAACCTCCTGAAAAATGTATTCTCTTTTATGTGGGCATCTTGAACGTTGGAAGAAGTGTCAACATCTTTTTTGATACCGTTCTTTAAACCTAGTATGGTACATACCAAAAAACATTGTAGATAGTTATCAAAAAGGCTACGTACTTTCGACTGTTTGATATCATCATCTTGACTTTTGTTCGTACACAGAAACTTTACGTATTCAGCATGTTTGCCCTTTAAAATTATCTCAGGAAACACCATCTTTTCCATATCCATAAATTCAGCCATAGTTTACGCCTCCTCTACTACTGTAGTAACAGTTTCTATTTCGTGACCGTTTTCGTCCAAGGCTTTCTTGATAGAGTATGTCTTCCCAACGTACTGGTAGATAGTATTCTTAGCTACTTGCCAATCCTTATCCATGATTGAGATTATCACCTGTGATGCGGAGTTAGGTAAGATACTACATATGTTCTGTATGTGGGTTTCATCTGCATGAGAAAAAGGTGCATCCATAACTAAAGGATAGTGGTGCTGTATATTTGCTTCCTCCGACTCTTCCTTAGTGGCTAACTTTTCTTTAGCGAGTTCTATCAATCCGACTACAAATGCAAAGTTCTTTACCACCTTTAGACCGTCATTCTCTTCGGTGGTTACGTCTAGATACTTAACCCTATACTTATCATCTATGATAATCTTTCTACTACCATGATAAATCTTACTAAAGTTTGAATTTACATAGTTTTCGAGTTTCTCCCTCGTTTGAGATTCACGAGTCAACTTTTCATCTGAAATCCAATTTTTAACGTAGGTGGTGTAGTCTATGTACATTTGGAGCTTAACGTTTTTCTCGTTTTTGAGGTTGTAGTTACGTAGTTGTTTCTTTAACCTCTCGATATCAAGATTTTTACCGTATATCTCCTTTTGGAGAGTTTCAACTTGCTTAGATATCTTATTCTTTTGTCTTAGAGCGTCCTCTTTTTCTTTAACGATACTATCAACCATAGTACAACCGTCAATCTTTTGATTTAGGTTTTTGATATCTTCCTTAGTATCTCCGATGTCTTTCCTGTAGGTTAGATAGTCTCTATGGTCACGCTCAAAAATTTCATAATATACGTTGCCATTGCTATGTTTGCTCAAGTAGTTTTTGTAATCTCTACATGATTCATCATAAGGGTTTCTTTCCACATGAGTGTTGTGTTTTGGGGTATATTCCTGTAGACGTACCCATTCCGGTGAGCCTTCATTCAAGACCGCACCGCATATACACTTATGATATCTCCTTATGTAACGGAATACATCCTTGTTTATATTAGGTAGATTTTCCTCGGTGTTTTGAGCTTCTAACTCTTTGCGTTTCTGTTCTTCTTCTAGTTGCCTAGAATGTTGATACTGGTCGAGTATCCCTTGAACTTTTCCCACCAATGGATATAAAAAATATTCCACAGACTTTTGGTTAAAATCCCCAATAAGTTTCTTTTGGCTATCTTGATAGCTCTTTTCTGCAACATTTAAGTGTCTAGATTTCCTATTTAAATCCTCTTGATATTCCCTAGTCTGTTGATGGAGTATCAACTGTTCAGTACATTTTGAAACCTTTTCTTCCCAGTAATCCATCTCGGACTGTTTGCTCTCTAGCTGACTTTCCAAGATGGGGATTCCTTTTTCCAACTCCTGAATCTTCTCTTGGAAGTTCGGCGTATTCGGATTGGTTTCTAAACTACTCGTCCACTTGTTTATGACTCCTTTCAAATGTTTCTCTATGGTATCTAGATAGGTTATGCCTGTGAGTCTTTTAACAGCATCCGTGAGTTCAGTGCGTTCGGTAATCCTTGCGAGACGTTCACCACCAAAGAAAAAGTTTACCGCAAACTCCTTTGGAATAATCCTGTTGATGTTCTCTTCATGATAACGTTCCTCTACTGAAACTAAGTTACCACTGCCATCGTTTTCCCACATCTGCAAATGGGATTTATCAAACTTGACATCATCCTTTTTGGTACAGGTGTACTTCTGTGTACGCTTGATTATATACACAGCTTCATTAATCTCTATGTTGAGCGTAACGTAGACTTCTTCGGTAGCACCTACATCCATCTCGGATACTACATCCTTGTTGAGTAAGGCTTTGTCTTGCCATTCATTGGTCTCATAGAGACACCACTCAAATGCACGGATAAATGTGGTCTTACCAGAGTTGTTTTCACCTACTAAGACTGTAACGTTCTTATCATTATCACAAGAGAACTTTATGATATGTTTACCCTTATACTGCCTAAAGTTATATAGCTCAATCTGCTTGATTTTCATGACTTTCATATGGAGTTCACAATCCTTTCAATCTCTTTCTTTAGTTCTCTTTTTATTTCGTCATCATTTTTGGTCTTCATCTTAGTTTCAATTCTAAAAATTTGATACTTCAGTTGCTTAATCTTATTGGAATCAAGGTTGTTATTTTCGCTCATAGTAAATCCTCCTCTGATATTTTAAACCTATCCAAACCATAAGTTTCTACCAATTGGCTTTTTAGCCTATCCATCTCAGATGGGTTCTCTGCTATACGTCCGAACTCCTCCATCCGAGCAATCTCTTTTTTAACTAATGATACGTCATACTTGACCTCTTCGCTGTCTGCATTTACTGTAGAAAGTTCTCTTGGTAACGTTACAAAGTCCCAAATTACTGAATATTCCTTGTTAGGCGACTTACGCAAAACTCGTCCACGACGTTGTATGTACTCCTTTGGATTAGTGGTACTAGCCAATATGAATGCCGTCTTAATACTTGGAATGTTCACGCCCTCATCTAAACACTTGATGGCTACTATCGCTTGATAAGGTTCAGCATCTATGAAACCTCTTTTGATACTCTCCCTCTCTTTGGCGTTCTCCTCGGAAGTGAACTTTGTGACCTTCATGCCTAAGTCGTTCCCGAGCATCTTACATACCGCCATGATTTGTTTTTGTCCATCGTCATCAGCTGTGGAGCCGTCATCTATAGTAGCACTTCCGCAGTATATCAACATATGTGTATCATTGATGTAACCCTTCTCAAACATGATATTCTTGAGTGTTTCAACCTTGTTAAACGCTCCCGCTACGATTCTTGAACGCATAATCATAAGGGTTTTGGCGTGTTCAGTGATTTCAATCTTACCATACTTATCCCTGATAACTGCCTTTGCAATCTTCTTTGAAAGTTTGTTATACTCCGAAAGTTCAAAATTTGTTAGATACACCACCACTGGATGATAATAGTATCTCGTGAGTTTTTCTTCCTTGATAGCCCTCTCTATATCGTATTCTATGCACTTTTCCCCGAAGTAGTCAAACAGTGTTTGTGTTCCGGCTGTATCGTTGTGACGTTCAAGAGTCGCCGACAACCCTAAACGATACTTATAACTACTGTTTAAAGTCTCCTGTAAACGCCTAGAACCAAAGTTATGAGCCTCATCCACTAGTAAAAGCACTTCGTCTTTTAGATACTTTAAGATGTTCCTAACATCTTGAGATATGAAACTTCTATTAGTAGTTACGAAACACTTAAAATCTATGATTTGAGCGTTAAAATAGTTCACGTTGTCTTTAAGTCTCTTTTTCCAATCTTTCTGTTGAGAACTAGAATATCCTACTATAGGCTTGATGTTAAACTTCTCGATATCCTCAACCCACTGTTCAACCAAGTGTTGATACGGGCAAACTATCAAGAGGAAAAAACGTTTCTTCATTTGGAATAGTCTAACCACTGCCCCTAACCCTGTGAGTGTCTTACCTGTACCTGTAGCCATATCAAAGATACCCCTAAAGTTTCTCTTTTGCCACTCATCGATGGCTTGTGTTTGATAGTCAAACAGTTGAATATCTTTTGGCATGGTGGGAACGTCCACATTTAGAGGTGGTTGTAATTCCACATACTCTTGGAAGTCTAAATCTAAGTTTAACTCCTGTTCATCCTTGCTGTAAGATTTCAACTTATCATACAACACTTGCGGAAAGTCTATGACGTGTAAATTCTTTTCGTTATCGTTCCAAAGGCTATCGAAACTGGACTCAATCTCTTGAGTGTATTCGTTTTCTATATCGTTCCATGAGTTGAATACCGTGATACTCTCAACGTTGTTATGAAATGCGTTTGTAGTCTCGTTCATAGAACCTTGAAAAGCTATTCTGTTACCCTGACTATCTACCATGACCCCAACCTTTTCATGATACATCCCTGTGCTAGAAATATCTTTAGTGAATGCAACCTTTATTTCAAGTCTGTCCGTGGCGATTAGGTAACCTATCCAACTGATACGTTCTAGTTCTGCTTGGGTTTTAGGTTCTATGAAATCCTTCACCAATGAACTTTGTATAACATCCTTTAGACGGTAACCCTCTTGTATGTATAGCACATCTTGTGCGGTAAGCCTCGGCGAAACTATCAGTTGAATACTTCCACCGTTCTTGATAAGCCCAGTAATACCCTTAGTAAGCTCAATCAACGCTGACGATGTGAAAAATCCTACAGCACGTTTATACACCTTGGACTCTTCCAACACTGGAATGTAAAAATCAGTCACTATGTTGTCTTTATAAGTTTTGTAAATCTTCTTTATGTATAGTTCTTGGAAACCCATCTTTTAAGACCCCTAATATACGTTTGAATTTTAAACTCTACGCCAATTCGATAAAATCCTGTGTACGAACCCAAATTGAATTATCGAATCATCGTTAAAACACGTTGTATTCCAAACCGTTTAGATAATTATCAAGCTCACACTTGGGAAGTTCTACTTGAATACATACACCACAATAGGCTTTATCTTGTACAGGTGTGGGAACGATTGAACATTCCACGCCGTTCTGTTTTAAAGTCTCCTCCGCAGAGAAGACATCGTTGGTGTTATAAAAAGTACAGTACATTAAAATCACCCCAAACTGTTGATGGTTTCTATAAAGGTATCAATTTCGGAAAACGTGTTAAAATGGTTCAAACTTACCCTAACCGCTCCAGATTTATCCGTGCCGATGGTCTTGTGTGCTAAGATTGCACAGTGTATTCCACCACGCACACAGATGTTGTTACTATCTAACGCCCTTACAACCTCATTAGATGGCATACCCTCGACGTTAAAACAGAATGTCGGTACTCTATCGAAATCCCTATTATAGACCACTACCCTACTATTTTCAGATAGTCTATCCAATGCGTAGGTGGTCAATGTCTCCTCTATGTGGGAAATCTCCGTGAAGTTTGAAACTATGTATTCTAATCCACTATTTAGCGACCATATGGACGGCATATTTAGAGTACCTGCCTCGTAAGCATCGGGATAAGCGTTCGGATTGGTGTAACTATCCCCATAGATGCCCGTGCCACCTTGTATGAGTGGTGGTATTCTTAAACTTTCAAGCGAACATAAACCGCCCACTCCGTTGAGTGCATATAAATCTTTGTGTCCAGTGAACGCCAAAAAGTCTATGTGGTCTCGAGCCATGTTGAGAAGTCTCTTTCCGCCACCCTGTGAAGCGTCCACCAAGATGGGTATACCTAACTCATGAAATATAGAAAACCTATCTTTAGTATAGACTATCTGTCCAGTTAGGTTACTAGCCAATGTGGATACTACCAACTTAGTGTTAGATTTGATATACTTTTTCAAGTTGTCACTGTATAAATCCTCATGGGATATTACACTATATGTGATTAATCCTCTTTCATACAGTGTATGGATAGGTCTCAAAACGGAATTGTGTTCGTAACAAGTTATCAGTACGTGTGAACCTTCCGTAAGGTAACCGTTTAAGAATAGGTTTATCGATTCGGTAGAGTTCTTAGTAAACACCACATTTTCGGACTTACTACACCCGAAAAATTCCCCCACGGATTTACGTGTTTGATGCAACATTCGTCCAGCCTGTATGCCTAACTGATAACTTCCCCTACTAGCACTTACACCTATATCTTTTATGTAATATTCAAACGCTTGATACACACTTTCAGGCTTACGTCTCGTAGTGGATGCGTTATCAAAATATATGATACTATTCATGTTTACCCCTCAAAACTTGTGTGGTTATGCAACCATTTGAAAACTTGGAAATACACTTGTGACAGTGTACACATTTGGTTTCATCTATGGTGTACGAACCCCTCATGGTGTCTATGGCACCGTATGGACAGACACTATCACAAGCAGTACACCTAATGCAAAACTGATACTTCCTCATTTGACATTTTAACCGTGAGATTAATGTGTTAGTATCTCTTATAGCCAACGGCAAAACCTTTAGGACGGTAGTCCCATACGTCACCAAAACTTGGAACAGTTCCTCACCGTCTAGATGTACAGATATAGTCGTCTTGTCTTGCTTATCTGTGATGTCTAAATCTCCAAAAGGTTTTAAGAACTCTAAAACATCAGGTTGCAACCTTTTAGATATTATGATGTTTCTTGCCCTATCCGATAGGTTACAAGGAGTATCTTGTATAGGTACGTTCTTAGCTTGTAGACCACTCGCACCACGTCGAGCTTTCCATTTACCACTATCTATATAGTCTTCGATATCTGTTTTGTTAGTCTTTACGGCAAAATCGTAGAGAATATTCCTCCACTTTAAAGATAGTTCTGGATAGTAGATATCTGTCAACATCTGTGACCACTCGGAATTGTTTGGACAACACCAACATCCCACACGCTTATAACCGTAAAGATACGCCGGATTAAATGCTATCTTCTTATAAAGTATGTACAACCATACGTCACAGTCCAGCCAATCTATGATAGGCATGGCGTTAATCTGTGAACCTATCTTGGATTTTTTCTGTGTTCGGTCGTAGTTTTGACGTTCCTTGCTCTCGGAGTGCCTTACTCCTAGAAAAGTTAAACTGTTGCCATTCAAGCATTGATATTCACTGTTTAGATTACTAGTCTTAAAGATAGTACAACACCAACGTTCATAACGGCTCGGAGGACCAAAGTAGTTACACAACTTGAAAAAGTCGTTTTCAGTCTCACTAGATATCACTGGTGGAATAGGATTCTCTTGCCTGAAGTTAGTCTGTACGTATTCATAAGTAATCGGAAACTCTAGTGTAGTATCTCCGAAGTAGTGTATTATATCCTCACGTTGGAGGGCATCACGAACAACACGACTCACTACTGTGGAATCTTTGCCCCCTGAAAATGATACCGTAGGTATCCAATGGTGTTTAGTATCTTGGGAACACTCCGCCATAACCTGTGATACATACTCTTCTGCCTCGAAGATTTTGCCGTTTAAGTACCTCAAATTCGCCTGTATGAAAACTTCTTCATTGATGATACTAGTATCATTATCTATGTTCATTCTTAAATTTTCAGCGATTTTTAAGTGTTCACGATTTTGATAGAACTCTCTAAAAGGAAGTTTTTTCTTCTTACCATCGACTAGATAGTTTCCACTACCTAAATACCACACAGGCTTATCGGATAAGTCAATATTCCAAATGTGTTCTAAGAGCTTATACTCCTGCTTAAACACTGGATTACACACCCCCGATGTGGTTATAGGTTTCATCTCACTACCGCAAATAGGACACGTTTCATTATCAAATATTGGAACTTTGCACTCTTTACACCATGAAATCACACTATCACTCCTTAATAAGTTCGCCTATAACTGAAATTAAAGTTTGTACCTTTTCCTCATCAGATAGCGAAACACCAAAGTCATTCATAGATTTTACTATCCTGTTCTTTAGTGTTATGCTTATGTCGCTAAGCTCAGCATTAGATAACACTATCTCTTTAGATTTTTCCCCAGTGGATATGGTGACTTTAGTCTCCTCTTGAGAGCTTTCCATTGGGATATAGTTATCCAAAGCGTTCTTGACGTTTTCTAAACGTTTAGTGAAGTCATCCAAATGGGTGTCATTCCAATATGAAAGCTCGAAACCTACCATAACTTTAGATAGCTTACCTATTAAGATACTCTCATCAAGTTGTGAGGTTAAATGACTGACTATGTTCAAAAATTGATTTGTATAGTAGTCAAAGATTTTACTCTTCTTACTGCTCCATTGAGAGGTGTAACACTGCATCAGTTGGGAAACTATGTTGCCAGTACTTAGGTTGAAAATCTCGACAACTTTAGACTTTGCTTGACTTAGTATGATACTATCTACATTTTCAAGTTCTTGTTTAGACATTCTTACAGCCTCAAAGTTGTGCCAGTGGTATAGAGTTTCAAAAAAGAATCCGTTGTAGTTGCTATAGGTTTTATTCATGATGGTTCTATACTCTTTAGTAACGTCGGAAATGTGTAGTTCAGTAGTTCTTGAAAACTTGCTCATATTCTTATAGTGTAACATTATAGCATCATAGAGGTTCTTCAATCTGTTCTGACTAATCCTATTCGGATAGTACTCCTTAAAAAGTTCCTCAAGCTCCTCTATGTAGATGGTCTGTTCAGTATCCCAAAGGTTGATATATACACTGTAATCTTGTGGACGTTTACATATCTCTTGCACCAAACTGTATGATAACTCCTTCTCTGTGCCATGACTATCTATGGTTAAGTCGTTGGCGTTTTCTGCAAGAATGTATGCGAGTATAACATCTATATATCCTAAACGACAGCCTATAGGTGGTTGAGTTAATGCGTCATAAAGTTCATTCATAGAGGTTGGAGCCTCTTTGCACTTGTTCAAAAAATCGTCTATGATTTTTAAAACGTACTTTGAACTTAACTCTCCATCTATGCTGTTCATGGATATGGTATCATCGTTAGTAAAGTGTGTGAAACCGTTCTTTATTAATACGGAACGCACTATCAAATATTCTGGTGAAACGTTAGTAATCCCGAAGTTGTCTTCATTAAAGTGGCTCAAAATTGAGTTTATCGCTGATTTCTTAGCCGTCACCATAGATGGCTGTAGCTTGTTCTTATTTAAAAGTTCATTGTTCACCACCATGGATTGATTAAACCTCTCATCCATGATGTAACTTGCTAACCTCGATAAATCACTAACGTTAGTGACAATCTTCTCTTCACCATTGGACACTACAAATACGTTGTGGTCTACGTTCCACCAAGTTTTAACCAAACCGTTGATTATGTCAATCTGTTCATCTTTATAGTAACGGATTTCCTCCACTACGGATAGGTCTTCTTCTTTCAACGTGTCAACGTTGGTCTCAATGGATAGTATGGCTATGTACTTCTTTACCTCTTCCAAGATGGTGTTACAATCTAAATTTACCATGCAAATCCCATGAGGTAACTTCTTAGATACTTCTTTTAGTTCCACCATGGAATAGTCATCGTTAGCCAATACCATAATCAACATACCATCGTAACTTTGAAACGCCTTACTAACGTGAGATTTTCTCACAAAGTCGTGATAGCTCATAAAGTACGGAATGAATGCCCTTTTAATCTTATACTTTTCGTTATGTTCATATGGATATACCAAGAAATTTTTAAAATCTTCATTAAGTATGTTGATACAAGCACTCTCACTGATGTTTGAAACCTTTTCTAATATTAAGGCATCGACATCCACAACACTACCGTTGAAAAACTCATACAAACCACTAAGCCTAGATAGTTTTAAAACTTTGTTACTACACAGACGTTCTAAAGCCTCTTCAAGTTCAGATTTTGAATAGTCTATGTAATTCAATATACTATACTTGTTACAAGGCAATGCGGAACCATCATTGACAGTGTAAACTATGGCTACTGCCTTTAAAATTTTAACCTCCACAGAATCACTGCACTTGGAAATAGCCGTTAGGTAACTCCTATATACGTTATAGATATCTTCCCCTTGATACTCTCTAAAGTTAGGCTCAAAGTAGTCAAAGATGTTGTCTAAACCCACAAAGTGAAACTCATCTGTACTTGAGGAGTTCAAAAACGTTTGAAGAGTATCTTTGCCTTGGTTGCAAATATATGTAAAGAAAGTTCTATCGTTTTGAGCCACCTTTTTAGATAGCCTATCAAGAGCGTAAAGCGTGGCTGTATGTAGTGGGTACACATTCCTTGGAATATCATAACCCTTTAATGAGAACCCTTTAAACTCCAAACCCTGTTGATATAGTTCCTCTAACTGTCTTTTGAATTTAACCTCAAAGGTGTTAAACTCTTGCGTCTTAGAGATTAGACTCTGTACTAACATTAAAGATTGGTCGTAATCATCATTTATGGAAATCTTGTCAAAACGTCCCTCGACTTTTTTCCACTCTTCTATGTACTTCTTACTTGATTTGTTAGTATATAAGGCTATCTGTTTATGTGATACTAAGATTAACCTATTGCTAGAACGGTCACAGAACTCTGCTAAATCTTGAACCTGTTTGACTTTAACCTTCTTTAGGTTATCCTCAAGATACTTTCCAAACTCGTCAAATACAAATACTATTCCTGCATAACGCTCTGAAATTGTAGCGTTTACATCTTTTATGGTTTCCTCTAAGTTAGAGGCTTCATATAAAAAACTTACACCAAACGTCATACCCTCAAAGATTTTCTTAAAGGTATCTTTAAAGATTTCATTGTAACTTTTTAGACCACTCTTCAACTTATGGATGTTGGTTCCATACTCTTTACAGACTTTTTCAAGCCTACTTTTAGATAACTCATTGTCTTCCCAACGGTAGACGGTATCTAATGCTTGACTATAGAAGTCTTGAAAGTTTACATCGTAGCCAAACTCTTTTAGAGTTTTCTTCAAAGATTTATAGATACAACGGTTAAAATCATCAAAATTAGAACTTACAGGCACTAACAGATAAGGTTTATCGTTAGAATAGAACTTTTTAACCATGTCATTGAATGAGTTATCCACTTTAGAAACGTTTTCAAAAAAGATTGACAATACCTCACTATTGGGATAACTCTGTTGTAAAAGTTGTCCCAAAACCGTCATTAAATGAGACTTTCCCGTGCCATATGAACCGTATACTAAACTACAGTTCCGTTCGCTATTGGGATTCGTAACGTTATAGAAAAGTCTCTTTAAGAGTTTAACGTTCACACTGTTAGGTATGAAGTTTCTCAACTTACTATCCGATTTAATGTCATACTGAACGTTTGCAGAGTACGTAAAGTCATACTTTTGTTCAAATAGATTAGTATACAATTAAAAAATCCTTTCTAACAATAAAGATAATACAACTTGGCTTTGCCAAATTGAAGAACGGTCACAGACTGTTCCATATATAATATTTTGAAGTCATCAAGTATAGATTTTCTCCAGTAGGTTTTCATCCGTTGGGATGATATCTATGTACCTACTGCCATGGTTGTTGGTCACTGTTAAATACCTCTCGTTTTCTAAGGTTTGCAAAGCCTCAATAATATCCGAGTAGCCTAAGTTTAAGTACTTCCCGATTTGCCCCTCGTCTTCGACTAAAGTATCTATTGCTATTTGAGTCTTTCCCTTATTATCCTCTAAAATACAGTACAGCAGAGTATATGGGGAAATCTCATTTAAATTAAACTTTACCTTTTCATAAACATTGGAGTTGACAGTAGGTCGCACCAGTTTCAGTGCCGACAACATGGATGTGTTTTCATCTTCCAACATCTTATTTATGTTGAATGCACGTTTTTCTGAGTACATATTAGTCACGCAACCCCACTCCTTTGAAACCATATCTTTAGAGTAGTTGCAACCATGTTCGGCTAGATAGGTGTATAATCCCATGGTGAATTCGTCTTTTGAGATGGTTTTTCTATCGTACACGTTGAAAAGCCAGTATATAGCAGTGGAATCTTCCACGTTTCTAACGATATTTCTATGCAAAAACACTTTCGACGATGAATTTAAAAAGTACTTATCGTTACGGATTAAAACGTCAAATAGTTCCGTTGGAGTGTTTTCTATCCCCTTTGGAGACTTCTTTTCAGTAGTAAGTCCCGATGTATTCGCCCAATATCTTAAAGACTTTACCATTATCTTGCCCACGCCAAGTGTATCTATTGCAATGAGTTCGTTACTTGGCGAAAATATATGCCTATCCACACTTATGGACGTTAAAATCTTAGTAGCCCACCCATCACGAAGATAGAAACTACCATGTTTATTTATGACCACGAAAAACACCTCCCTACATGATTTTTTTGGAAATAAAAAAAAGGCATACCAATAAGCTCAAGAGCTTACTTATGCCTTGTAATATATATATGTTCTATTTTTAAAGATAGCTATACTATGAGATTTTTTGTGCAAATCCGACAATGAAAAGGCTATACCCCCCCCCGAATTTGTGGACTTTGTACACTTTACACAGTCAACAAAGAAATTTCTCATATATAACCCTCCTTTACGTCATACTTAATATGTTGGTATTATATCACAAAAAAATGATTTTGTCAATAGGTTATGATGTTTTTTTCCGCTATACAAAAAAACTCGGTAAGGCGAAACCCTACCGAGATTTTTTTTATCTATAACTATTACTAGCTACTAACCCATTACGACTTCAACCTTGTGAGTGCCATCAGCAAAAGTAGGTAGTACGTTACCCTCGATAGCCTTGCCATCTACGGTTACGGACTTGATACCCTTGCATACGTGGTCAGGGTTGCTAACTGTGATATCATAAGTAGCACCACGGTATTGTCTACTAGCAGTGAAACCGTCCCATTCGTGTGGAATGGATGGGTCAACCTTTAGACCGTCCCAATCAGGTGTGATACCTAAAATATACTGTGATACTGCTACGAAGTTCCATGCAGCTGTACCAGTCAACCATGAGTTCTTAGCCTCACCGTGACGCTTAGCATCCTTACCAGCAATCATTTGAGCATATACGTATGGCTCAGTTCTGTGTAGGTCGGAATACTTTTCTTCACGATATGCAG
>CAZWRW010000015.1:0-14494 GCA_964636465.1 uncultured Ruminococcus sp.
GCAGATTGTACCCTCAACTCATCCGCTGGAGTGACATACTTTTTCATCTTACGCCTAAAGTTTGCTGATAACAACTTCCTACCTAAGATGGTTTCACATACTCTTTGTAAGTCGGTGTAGGTGAACGTCTCAGGTAATAGGTTGAACGCTATGGTGGTGTATTCTAGCTTGTTTCTTAGGCGGTCTATTGCGTATGCGATTATCTTGGAATGGTCAAAGGCTAGGTCACTGGAGAACTCTACCCACTCCGAACTAGTACCCTTTACGGACATATGCACCCTATTACACAACTCCGATTTTAAAACCGTTTCGCCATCTTCGGATTGCAACACTAGATTGTAAACTTTCTCTATGGTCTTGACTCTATCATGAGTGCTTTCAACCTCGGAAGTTAGACTGTATTCAACATCGAACCATTGAACTTCTTTAGCATCGTCACCGGCTTTTGCATGGAGTTGTTGTGCATCCACTAGAGCCATGTATGAACAACTCATAATCCAGCCACGAGGGTCACGTTCACTATCGGAAAAGGTGTACAACTGTTCCAAATATATGTTTTCAACACCAGTCTCCTCAAATAGTTCACGCTTTGCCGATTGCTCCGTGCTTTCACCTTTCATGACGAATCCACCTGCTAAAGCCCACCTATCTTTGTATGGATGGTTTCCTCGTTTAATCATTAGAATACTTAACTTCTTTTGGGGTAGCTTACGATAGTTATCCTCATGCAAATCCCTAACAGTAAAAATCACCATATCTACCGCCACTGATGGTTTCTCATACTTACTCATGTCATAGCTTTGAAGAAATTCTTTTTCGGTCATAGATATACACCTTCCCTTATTGTTTAGACGCATTTGCGTATTTTCTCAATATAGTATATATCAAAGTAAAGATTTTGTCAAGTTATCCTATAAGCATTTTTTATATTTAACGCTAATATGTGATTTTTTGTAGGGAGCGATGCCCACATCGTTCCGCCATGCAACAGCACGGAATTATGTAGTAATATTTTCACCTCTATGACAATATACTTATCTTAATGAAAACTACTTTCAATGGAGGTAAACGTATGGATTTTAAAGTGAACAAAGAGACAATACCTATAAATGAAACCATCTTCGAGGGTAACCACGAACAGTCCGTAGAGTTGGACTGTATCTTACCAGACTATTGCCCCGATATCTTTAGGGTTATAAAGTGCGTAACCGATGCAAAGATACTCTCTCAAAACGTGGCTGATGACAGGGTATCATATGAGATGGCAGTAAGCATTAGAGTTCTGTACTGTAGTGAACACGATTGTGCCGTCAGGAGTATACATCAAAAGTTAAACTACTCAAGGACTGTAGAGTTTGGGAAACCTTGTCCAAATTCATGTGTGAGCATAACGCCAAAGGTGGACTATATCAACTGCAGGGTAGTAAATAAACGTAGACTGGATGTCCGTGGTGCGATATCAGTAAAGGTTAAAGTTAGCACTCTTAGGGAGCAATCCGTAGTATGTGATGCTTTCGGAATGAACGTGCAACTCAAAAAGACACCATTAAAGTATACCATCACAAAACTTTGTGCAGAGAAGACCGCTACATTCAACGAAGAAACTTCTGTACCTCAGACCAAGCCACCAATCTTGAACTTGCTAAAGTATGAGCCTACCTTAGAAATCACAGAGGTTAAACCTATCGCTGAAAAGTTGGTAGTCAAAGGTGACGTATACGTCAAGACCTTATACCATCCTGATAAGGAAAAGCCACTCCCTGAAACGTTGACGTTCTCATTCCCATTTAGTCAAATAGTGGACGTTGACAACCTAGACACTACTTACACCAACGAAGTCCATGGAGAAGTAGTCGCTTGTGATTTGACCGTAAATCCAGATAGTTCAAATGCTATGAAGAGTATCACTTGTGATGTTACTGTAAGATTCAAGTGCATATCCAGTAAAGGTGTAGATACTAACATCGTCACGGACGTGTATTCAACTTCCCATGTGTGTGAGGTTTCGACTTCCACCATTAAGGTGAGTATGCCTCCAACTGATTTAAACCAAACGTTCCAACTCAAAGAGACACTAGAGTACAACGACGGCGAACTTTCCACGGTATGCGACAGTTGGGCAACCATCAAGAACGTAACCTACAGGCTCGATACAGAAAATCATACTATCAACATCATGGGAATAGTACAGTACTGTATCCTTGCAGAGAACGCCAAAGACATGGTAGTACTACTCGAAAAAGATTGTGGTTTTGACTACGCTATCCCAGTAGACACGCTCACGGAAAGCACCAGCATCGAACCAAACTTGAACGTCACGGCGTGTACTTACACTATGACTTCCAACAGTGAGGTAGCCATAAAAGCGGAGGTATCGTTGAAAGGAATCACCTACGAAAACAAGTTAATCGAATGCGTAAGTGAAGTAACCATAGACGAAAATCTCAAAAAGGTACGTGATGGCGACTACTCCATAAAGTTGTACTATGGAATCCAAAATGAAGACGTTTGGGATATCGCTAAGAGGTACAGCACCTCAGTAGATGAGATAGTCAAAGAGAACGACTTAGAGAGCAACATAATCCAAAAAGATGGCATGATACTGATACCTATATCCAACTAAAAGGGGAGTTGCAACACTATGGTAAGAGATATTTATAGTGACATCGCTAGGCGTACAGAGGGCGACATATACTTAGGTGTAGTTGGGCCAGTGCGTACTGGAAAATCTACCTTTATAAAAAGGTTCATGGAGACTTTAGTAATTCCAAACATAGATAGCGACTTTAGAAAAGAACGTGCTATCGATGAGTTGCCACAATCCAGTGCGGGTAAGACCATCATGACCACTGAACCGAAGTTCATTCCAGAAGAGGCTGTGAACGTTTCATTAGGGGAGCATACGTCTTTAAACGTCCGATTGATAGACTGTGTAGGGTACATAGTTCCGAGTTCGTTGGGGTATATCGAGAACGAAATGCCTAGAATGGTACACACTCCATGGTTCGATGAAGAAGTACCGTTCAACATGGCTGCCGAAATAGGCACACAAAAGGTAATATCCGAACACTCTACGATAGGCTTAGTAGTCACCACAGATGGTTCAATCTCTGACATACCTAGAGAAGAGTATCAAGAGTGCGAAGAGCGAGTAATCCGTGAACTTAAAGAGATTAAGAAACCTTTTGCAGTCGTCATGAACTGCGTAGACCCTCACAGTGAGAGTGTAAAATCTATGTGTAGGGAGCTATCACAGAAGTATGAAACTTCCGTGATACCTATAAACTGTCTAGAACTCACTGAAGAAGATATTAAAGGTATCATAAGAGAGGTGTTGTATTCGTTTCCCATCAAGGAGATTAACTTTTCAACTGCCCGTTGGATTACTAGTCTTGAAAAGGGTCACTGGCTTAGAGATGATGTATTTAATGCCGTTAGACGTTCAGCGGAGAGCGTATCCACCATGAAAGACGCATCCAAAGTTGCCGAAAGACTCTCACAATGTGAAGAACTTAGTAATGCATACGTCAGCAACGTAGACTTAGGCAAGGGGAGCGTAACCATCACAGCACTACTGGATAGCGAACTATTCTACAAAGTCCTAGGGGAGACTACAGGTATACACATCCAAAGTGAAGCTGACCTGTTACCACTACTCACAGAACTTAACCAAATCAAAAAGGAGTACGATAGAATCAAGTCAGCATTTGAGGAGGTCGAGACCACCGGTTACGGAATAGTCATGCCAACCATGGAAGAGTTATCTCTTGAAGAACCGGAAATTATCAAGCAAGGCGGAAAGTATGGTGTTCGTTTGAGGGCATCAGCACCATCAATACACCTTATGAAAGCAAACATCACGACCACAGTAAGCCCGATAGTCGGCACCGAAAAACAGAGCGAAGAACTCGTGATGTGTATGCTCAAAGAGTTTGAAGAAGACCCTGTGAAGATTTGGGAAAGTAACATCTTTGGAAAATCTTTGCACGAACTGGTCAACGAAGGACTTCATAACAAACTCTACAAAATGCCATTAGAGGCTAGGCTAAAAATTCAAGAAACTTTAGAAAGGGTCATCAATGAGGGTTGTGGAGGTTTAATCTGTTTCATACTGTAACCAATCGGCGGAACGATACCCATATCGTTCCGTTTTTTACAGTTGACATCTAACTATAAAGGCTGTATAATTTAACTTATCTAATCAAATGAAGATAAGGAGCTGGTAACATGACACCGTTAGCAGAACGCATTAGACCACAAACCATCGATGAAATGGTAGGTCAAGAACATCTAATCGGAGAGGGGAAACCTTTAAGACGAATCATAGAGGGTAAGAACATCCCAAACTTGATATTTTATGGTGTATCAGGGACAGGCAAGACGACACTTGCAAATATCATAGCAAAGCAGTCCAATATGCAGATATACCACATCAATGCGACAACCTCTAGCCTTAGCGAAGTCAAGGACGTAATCGCACAGAGCGAAAGCCTACTTGGTAGCAATGGAACTCTCCTCTACATAGACGAGATACAGTATTTCAACAAGAAACAACAGCAATCCCTATTGGAGTACATAGAAAACGGAAAGATTACTCTAATAGCATCCACCACGGAAAACCCATACTTTGCGATATTCAACGCAATATTGAGTAGGTGTACAGTCTTTGAGTTTAAGTCCATCACCACTAAAGATGTTGAAAAGGCTCTAATTAGAGCGGTGCAAACTCTTCAAGATGAGATGAACACCAAAATCTCATACACTGATGATACTTTAGAATACATCTCAAAGAACTGTGGCGGAGACGTTAGAAAAGCTTTAAACGCTCTCGAAATGTGTGTGTTATCAGGGGAGGTGTTCCCTGATAGGGTAGAAATCACGCTTGAAAGTGCTACAAGTTTCACTCAAAAGAGCAGTATGCGTTACGATAGAGACGGTGACTATCATTATGACATACTGTCAGCGTTTCAAAAGTCCATACGTGGTTCGGATACTGATGCTAGTCTACACTATTTGGCAAGGCTCATAGAAGCCAACGATTTAACTTCAATATGTCGTAGGTTGTTGGTCATCGCCAGTGAGGATATTGGACTAGCATATCCCAATGCTATTACAATAGTAAAATCCTGTGTGGATAGTGCCGTACAGTTAGGTTTTCCTGAGGCACGTATACCTCTAGCACAAGCTGTGATACTCCTAGCTACTGCCCCTAAGTCAAACTCATGCAAAATAGCGATAGACTTAGCCCTCCAAGACGTTAGAACTCTAGACTGTGGAAGTATTCCACGCAACTTACAGAACTGTCATTATGATAGTGAAGAGGTAAAAATCAAAGGACAACACTACATATATCCACATGACTATCCTAACCACTACGTTGAACAACAATACTTACCGGATAATCTAAAAGGTAAGGTATACTATACCTATGGTGATAACCGTCAAGAACAGTCCGCTTTGGAATATTGGAAAAAAATAAAGGGTTAATCCAATTTGAATTATAATTATCATAAACCACAAAAGGAACACTCCAAAAAGAGTGTTCCTTTGCGTATATATATTGTAGAGTCCAATTGGGTTGGAACTAGATGTTGAAAAGTAGTTTTGAATAGGTTGGGAATGGCCATACCTCTTCAGATACGATAACTTCGAGTTCGTCAGCTACTGCACGTAGTGATTGCATAGATGCGAACACTTCGTCACGATAGTAACGTGATAGAGTAAATACGCTCTCTTCGTGGTTAGAAACTTCGCAAAGTTTGCCTTCAAGTTCCTTAACCTGAGTATCTAGGCTGGAGATTAGGCAAGATAACTTCTTAGCTAAATCTTCTTCAACGCCACCCTCTAGACCTATCTGTTTCTTGGATATTACCATATCACAAATTTCCTTGTTGTACTTCATACAAGATGGGAGAATCTGCTTGTTAGCCATATCTACCATGGTTAGAGCCTCGATGTTGATAACCTTGCTGTAGTTCTCTAACAAGATTTCAGTTCTAGCCTCAAGCTCCTTAGCTGTGTAAACCTTGAACTTCTCGAACATCTTAACGTTCTTTTCGTCAGTGTAGTGTGGTAGACAATCTACTGTAGATACGTAGTTAGGTAGTTTTCTAACGTTTACAGCCTCTTCAATCCACTCATCGGAATAACCGTTGCCATTGAAGATTATACGCTTATGTTCCTTGATAGTCTTAACTAAGAGTTCGTTAAGTGCAGTATCAAAAGTACCGTTTTCCTTAGCTGGTTCTAGGATATCAGCAAACTGTGAAAGTTCCTCAGCTACGATAGTGTTCAACATTACGTTAGTACATGAGATAGAATCAGCAGAACCTAACATTCTAAACTCGAACTTGTTACCAGTGAATGCGAATGGAGAAGTTCTGTTTCTGTCGGTAGTGTCCTTCTTGAAGTTTGGAAGTGCATCTACATCGATTACGAACTCTACGTTCTTAGACTTAACCTTAGTACCGTTCTCGATAGCATCTAAAACTTCTTGTAGCTCATCACCAATAAAGATGGATACGATAGCAGGAGGAGCTTCATTAGCACCTAGTCTGTGGTCGTTACCAGCACTTGCAGCGGAGATTCTCAAAAGGTCGGAATACTCATCTACACCCTTGATGATTGCACATAGGAAAGTTAAGAATTGAGTGTTCTCGATTGGCTTAGAAGATGGGTCTAATAGGTTCTTACCATCGTTGGAAGAGATGGACCAGTTGTTATGCTTACCAGAACCATTTACTCCTGCGTAAGGCTTTTCGTGAAGTAGACATACCAAACCATGCTTTAGAGCTGTCTTCTTCATGATTTCCATAGTAAGTTGGTTTTGGTCAGCGGAGATGTTAGAAGTAGTAAACACTGGAGCTAACTCATGTTGTGCAGGAGCTACTTCGTTGTGCTTAGTCTTAGCGAATACGCCAAGTTTCCAAAGTTCCTTGTCTAAGTCCTTCATGAAGTCTGAAACTCTCTGCTTGATGTTACCGAAATAGTGGTCTTCAAGTTCTTGACCCTTTGGAGCTTTAGCACCGAATAGAGTTCTACCAGTCATGATTAAGTCTTCACGTTGGTCATAGAGTTTCTTATCTACTAGGAAGTATTCTTGTTCTGGACCTACGGTAGTCATAACTCTAGTAGCCTTAGTGTTTCCGAAAAGTCTTAGGATTCTCAAAGCCTGTTCACTGATAACTTCCATAGAACGTAGTAGAGGTGTCTTTTTGTCGAGGACTTCACCAGTATATGAACAGAAAGCAGTTGGAATGTATAGAGAACTATCCTTAACGAAACAGTTAGAAGTAGGGTCCCAAGCTGTATAGCCTCTAGCCTCGAAAGTAGCACGTAGACCACCTGATGGGAATGAAGAAGCGTCAGGTTCACCCTTGATTAACTCCTTACCGGAAAACTCTAAGATTACACCGCCGTTAGGTGTAGGTGAAATGAATGAGTCATGCTTTTCAGCAGTGATACCAGTCATAGGTTGAAACCAGTGTGTATAGTGTGTAGCACCTTTTTCGATTGCCCAATCTTTCATAGCGTTAGCGACCACATCAGCGACTTGTGGGTCTAGTGGAACACCTAGAGATTTAGTCTTAGCGACAGCCTTATAAACTCCCTTTGGAAGTCTAGCCTTCATAACGTCGTCATTAAATACATCACAACCGAAGAAGTCGGCAACAGTTTCAACAGTTTTGGTTTCTTGTGACATAGTAAAATCCTCCTTAAAAATAAAAAAGCGTTTCGATTGCAAAGATTTCTAAGATAAAAAATCCTCCTAACCGAAACGCCATTGTTTCAAAATTAAAAATATTAACTATAAGTAACCAGACAACTCATAAAACTCAACTGATTACATTGACTATTATAACATCATTTTATTAGTTTGTCAAGCATAAATAAAAAAGATTTTTGAGCAAAACACAAAATATTTTAAAGTTTTTAGGCTAAAAAGTTTATTTTTTAAACCGAGTTGTTAGAATTGGAATTTATTTGCATGAAAATGTTATAAAACGGGGTGTAATCGTTCCGTAATTTAGCGTAGTTGAATTGGTATTATATTTCAAAGTTTCCATGGTTGAGGGTAACATCCTTTAGGTCTATGAACCTTACTCCAACAGATACACCATCATCTGTGAGGTAGACGGTCTCCTCTATGGGGTGGGCGGTGTACGGCTTAGGATATATCAACCTTATGTCATTACATTTGAACCTTTTGGCGTATGCGTACATTTGATACATATCCCTAATATCCACACCGCTAGAAGTGAGTAACTTCCATTTGGTATCTAAGATACACTTAACCTTTCCATCTTGACGAATCACCACATCAGGACGGAGGTTAAACTTCTTGTTAGGGGTTTCAAATAGGTAGGTCGAAGTATCTTGAACGGTAACGTCATAATGAGGATATCTCGAAACGCTTAGGTTGGCTACATACCTTTCAAAGATATCACACATAGGGAACGCCACCGCATACCCAACAGAACCACCACTCAATGGCGAGAATCCTCTACCATAGAGGAGAACTTTTGCCAATGCAAGAGCGTTCTTATATCCGATGGATGTCCTAATGCCTTTACAGTTGGAAAAATCCAAAGCGTAGTTTTGAGAAGTCTTCACCCCTGTGAAACTATATAGTAGCCTATCTATGTGAAGTTTTTCGCTATGTGTGCAGAACCTTTTCAGTAGTAGCAGTGTGGATTTTATTAACCTGTTTTCGCTACAGTCTTTTGAAAAGTCATCGTGTTGGACGTAGAATAATTCCTTGTGAGCGTAGTTCACTCTTAAATTTTCGGATATCAACAACTTCCCACGGAGGTAACGCTCATTAGAGTGTACATCCACATAGTTTGAACGTAGTCCAAACTTCACTAAAGTATCGACCTCGTTGAGAAACTCTTCAACAAAAGTTTCCACTATTGGATGTACTTCCGCCCCGATGTTGGCAACACTAGACCTTTTTGGAGTTATCCCAAAGACGTTCCTTAACATGGCTAGAAGTATTCGTTTAGTATCTAGGATACTCACGTTTACGCCATCGCCGTAGAGTTTGGGCAACACTTCTATTTGAAATCCATCGCACAACTGAACTAACCCCACATACTGTTGCACTTGAATAACCTTTTCACTGCCACGTTGTGAAATTTTCATCAACTGCGAGATGTCACGGTTACCATCGGAAAGCAACGACTTTTCCAACATTTCAAAGTGCCTTTTTGAGAGCGTCTTACTTGATGGGTCATCCTGTGAGCCACAGTGCAGAACGTCATACTCTAAGACTATCATACACTAACCACATCCTAACTTTACTATAACAAGAGGAACGCCCCTTTGGACGTTCCATAAATTTTCATATCAATCTATTTAATTACTTTACCTTCTTTATGTAAGTGGACATGATAGTCTTAGCACCAACCTTGGCGAAGTCTACTAGAAGTTTGGTAGAGCCATCAGATTCTTCAGTGACTTCTAATACAGTGCCACTTCCGAACAACGTATGTAGTACCAAATCACCCTCGGAAAACTTAGTGTTTCTAGATGAATACTTAACCTTTTCTTGAGCCTTGTTTTTAGCTAGTTGCTGTTGCAATGTGAAAGATTGGTATGCTGTACTAACTCGTGTACTCTTAGAATTGTAACCGCTCTGGTTAGATGATACCTTGTTCAAGTATGACGAATCCATCTCGCTGATAAATCTAGACTGTGCCTCACTATGAACGTTACCATATAACATCCTTTGAGAAACTGCGGAAAGATACAACCTCTTCTTTGCCCTAGTGATACCTACATAACATACACGTCTTTCCTCTTCGAGAAGTTTCTCATCATCCATACAACGACTACTTGGGAATATCGTCTCTTCCATGCCGACCATGAACACGTTGTCAAATTCAAGACCCTTTGCACTATGGATAGTCATCAAGCTAATGTAGTCTTGTTTTTCGTCTAAGGAGTCTATATCTGTGTACAATGAGATACTCTCTAAGAATCCGCTAAGCGTTGGATTGTCACTATTCTTTAAGTACTGCACTATGTTGGATTTAAGCTCCATGACGTTGCTAAGTCTGTCTACGCCCTCATCACCTTGCTGTAAAAGATACTCTTTATAACCTGTCTTGTCTAGTAACACATCGATGAACTCATCTAAAGGCATACTTTGAGATTTCATAGTTAAGAAGTCAAACATCTTTACGACGTTCTTTAGACTAGTAGACTTCTTGGAAAGTAACGAATAGTCACTAGAGTTTCTCATAACGTCCAATGGGGAAACTTTTAAATCGTTGATTATCTCTTGAATAACTTCTAAGGTAGCATCACCGATACCACGTTTAGGCTCATTGATGATTCTGTTCAACCTAAGGGTATCGTTAGGGTTGTTTATTACGCTCAAGTATGCGATAATATCCTTAATCTCTTTACGTTCGTAGAACTTAACACCGCCATACACCTTGTAAGGCATACCCTCACGTATGAGTGCCTTTTCTAAAGCATTAGATAGTGCGTTCATACGATACAAAACTGCTATGTTACCATAGCTGGATTTTCCACTCTTGACAAGTTCGTTTATAGTTCTACAAACGTAAGATGCCTCGTCATTCTCATTGGATGCCTTATATACTGTTATGAGGTCTCCGTCTTCATTAGAAGTCCATAGTTTTTTATCTTTGCGGTTTTCGTTGTTCTGTATTACATCGTTAGCACAGTTTAGAATATTCTTAGTAGAACGATAGTTCTGTTCTAACCTGACAACCTTGGTATCTTTGAACACGTTTTCAAAGTTTAAGATGTTTGAAATATCTGCACCACGAAAAGCATATATACTTTGGTCGTCGTCGCCTACTACACAGATGTTCTTGTGTTCACTAGCGAGTAAGCTTATCAACTGGAACTGTGCATAGTTGGTATCTTGATACTCATCAACCATGATGTACTTGAACATACTTTGATACTTTTGTAGAATATCAGGGTGCTTTTGGAATAGCTCCACTGTTAGTTTTATGATGTCATCGAAATCCACTGCACTGGCGTTTAGTAGCTTGTCTTGATACTTTGCGTACACCTTACCGATGGTTTTCATCCTAAAGTCACCTGAAGCGTCCTTCAATACAGTTTCTGGCGAGATTAACTGGTTCTTATATGCGGATATTATGGACATCACCGCTTTAGGTGGAAACTTCTTCTCGGATACGTCCAACTCGGATAGACAACTCTTTAAGACTCTTTTGGTGTCGTCAGTATCGTAGATGGTAAAGTTTGAATCGTAGCCGAATAGGTTTGCGTGTCTTCTAAGTATCTTTAGGCAGAATACGTGGAACGTTGACGCATTTACCATACTAGCCTGTTCGCCTAAAGCTGAATATAACCTCTCTTTTAACTCATTGGATGCCTTGTTAGTAAAGGTTATCGCAACGATATTCCATGGTTTCACCTGTGAAACCGCTATAGCACGTTTTAGAGGTTCAGTATCTTCGCAAGTGCCGTCTATGAACTTCTCAATGTTCTTGATATCCTCTGCACTGCCTTGTACTACTTCGTCGTGGTATGCGTTTCCGAAAGTAACCATGTTTATGATTCTATTTATTATTACAGAAGTCTTTCCACTACCAGCTCCAGCTAAGATTAACTGTGAACCATTAATATTAAAAACTGCCTCCTGTTGTTGAGGATTTAAAAACCCAAAGTATTTTTTTAAGGCAATCCTTTTAAGTTCAATGTAACTGTGTGATGACATTTTTAATACTCTCTCCAATCTGAAAAAAATCTTTCTTAATCAATCAATAAAGATATTATATCATATTTATTTAATTAAGAAAAGAGTTATTTTACTAATTATCAAAATATTTTTGCAACTTTAACAATTTTTTTCACGCCACTACGATAATTTTGTAATTTCATTTGATTTCACAACATTGATAAAACAATTTAGGGAACGTATTAACAACGTTCCCTAACAGTCTTTGGATTATATTCGATTTTTAACCAACTTGCAAAACTTTACAACATATTAGAAAGAAATCTTCCTGTAAGTGTCGAACTTCAACCACTTGTCATAGAATGATTTTTCGTTGGTAGTGTCTACAGATTCGTAATCCTTTAGTAGGTTTACGAAATCTTCTTGTGACTTGACGAAAACTTCAAAACCTCTACCATTGATTACTGGTACACCGCTATATTGATACTTATCAAAAGGTAGGATGTCTACAATCTTACTATCACGAACCTTTACGGCTACGCTATCACGTAATACGATGATATCAAAAGTAGTAGGATATTCATAGCTTTCACCTTGAGTGTTGATAGTATCACCGATAGAGTAAGTGTTACTTACTGGTTGATACTTCAAAACAGATAGGCTATTTACATCATAGTAGAACTCTTCAAAGATGTCACCTCTAGCTACTAAGTCGCCATTTTGGAAAGATGCTCTATCTTGAATAGTATACTTTTCAAAGTCTTCAACTACACCACAAGCGGATGTCATGTTGGTAACTCTGTCTATGAGAATCAACTCACCCAAAGTTTTATGTGACTTGAACTTATCTACTACTATAGGCTCAGTCAATGTGATGTTACATAGAGCTATTTCGTTCTTAGTTAGAGATTCTGCTGGTTGATGTTCTCCAGTGTTTACATTGATAGTATAATCTATACTTGAAAGTACTCCTGAGATTAACTTAGTACCTAACTTAACGAAATACTCTGTACCTAAAGTTAGAGGTTCGTCGTCAGTCCATAGGATGGTAGTCTTCAACTGCTTACTGATAGAAATATCAGTATCAGCAGTGAGTACGCAACCTCTAGATACGTCTACTTCCTTATCTAGTTGGATGGTTACAGCCTGTCCTACGAAAGCTGTATTACTCTCACTACCTGAAACTAGAATACCCTTGACTAGAGCCTTTTCGTTACTAGGTAATACAGTAACCTCATTACCTACAGCGATACTACCGCTCTCAATTTGACCTTGGAAACCTCTAAAAGTATGGTTAGGTCTAGAAACTCTCTGTACTGGCATATAGAAACCTTGCTCTTCGTTCTTAGCAGATACGTCTACGTTTTCTAGATATTCTAATAGAGTTTCACCAGTGTACCAAGGTGTATTAGTAGATTTAGTAGTTACGTTATCGCCAACGGTTGCAGAAAGTGGAATAATCTTTACGTTCTGTAGGTCAAGCTCCTTAGAAAGTTCAGCTATTTGAGATTCAATCTCATTGAAACGTTCTTGACTGTAGTCTACTAAGTCCATCTTGTTTACAGCGAATACAAAGTGCTTGATACCCATCAAAGAACAGATTCTAGCGTGTCTTCTAGTTTGAACTAGTACGCCTTGCTTAGCATCCACCAAAATGATAGACAAATCAGCAAAAGATGCACCTACTGCCATGTTACGAGTGTACTCTTCATGTCCTGGAGTGTCGGCTACTATGAAACTTCTGTTATCAGTAGTGAAATATCTGTAAGCAACGTCTATTGTGATACCCTGTTCACGTTCAGCCATCAAGCCGTCCAAAAGTAGGGAGTAGTCTATAGCACCGTCACGGCTACCGACCTTACTGTCGAGTTCAAGAGCTTCCTCTTGGTCTGTATATAGTAACTTAGCGTCGTATAGGATGTGTCCTATCAAAGTGGACTTACCGTCATCTACACTACCGCAAGTGATAAACTTTAATAATCCTTTCATATAAAAATCTCCTTATATTAAATGTTTTTACTGCGAGTAGGGTTTAGAAGTAACCTTCCCTCTTACGACGTTCCATACTACCGATAGCCTCCTTGTCGATAACACGAGAAGTACGTTCAGAAGATACAGCACTTAGAGTCTCTTCAATGATTTCATCAAGAGTATGTGCAGTAGAGTATACACCACCAGTAAGAGGATAACATCCTAAAGTACGGAAACGTACGCTCTTCATTTGAGGTACTTCGCCCTCCTTTAGTGGGAACCTATCGTCGTCAACCATGATGATGTTACCATCTCTTTCAACGACTGGTCTTTCAGCGGCAAAGTATAGTGGCACGATGTCTATGTTCTCACGCTTGATATACTGCCAAATATCCTTTTCAGTCCAGTTGGAGATAGGGAAGACTCTAATGCTTTCGCCCTTGTTAATCTTAGTGTTGTAGAGTTTCCACATCTCAGGACGTTGGTTTTTAGGGTCCCAAGCTTGTGCCTCGTTTCTAAATGAGAATATTCTCTCCTTAGCACGGGATTTTTCTTCATCACGACGACCACCACCAAAACAAGCGGTAAATCCATGTTGTGATAGTACCTGTTTTAAAGCCTGTGTCTTCATGATATCGGTATATGCTGAACCGTGGTCAAATGGATTGATACCCTTAGCAACACCCTCTGGGTTGGTGTAGGTTATCAGTTCGAGACCGTACTTCTTAGCGGTTTCGTCACGGAACTTAATCATCTCTTTAAACTTCCAAGTAGTGTCTACGTGGAGTAGTGGAAAAGGTGGCTTTTCTGGGTAGAAAGCCTTTAATGCTAGGTGTA
>CAZWRW010000016.1:0-14184 GCA_964636465.1 uncultured Ruminococcus sp.
CCTTACACTTGCCAATACTTTTGGTCAAGACTTCTAAAGTGCGTAGCCTTAGCGATATGTCTCTTATCTATAACCTCTGAGTTTTCCATATCTGCGATAGTACGAGCAATCTTCAAAATCTTGCTGTAAGCTCTAGCAGATAATCCTGTCTTTTCAAAAACGTTCTTTAGAAAAGCTTCAGCTTCGTAGGTCATTTGACAGAACTCATCAATCTTTTGAGCTGTAATCCTAGCGTTACACGAAATGTTCGTACCTTTGAAACGTTCGTGTTGCAACTCCCTAACCCTGATGACCCTCTCTCGAATACTCTCCGAAGTCTCTTCACCACCACGTGATACTAAATCTTTAAATTCCACTGGTGCGACTTCTACGTGTATATCGAACCTATCCAACAATGGCCCTGAAATCTTTGAAAGATACTTGTGTATAGCTTTAGTAGTACAAGTACACGCTCTCGTTGGATGGTTAAAGTATCCGCATGGACAAGGATTCATAGCACCCAATAGCATAAACTCACTCGGATACGTTACACTACCCGCCACTCGTGAGATAGTAACCTGTTTGTCTTCTAACGGTTGACGTAAAAGCTCTAATGTGTGTTTATCGAACTCTGCCAACTCATCAAGGAATAGTAAACCGTTATGTGCCAATGAAATCTCCCCTGGTTGTGGAATAGTACCTCCACCCACCAATCCCGAAGTTGAAATGCTATGGTGTGGTGAACGGAACGGTCTCTGTACTACGATAGGATTCTTACTGTTAAGTATCCCAGCTATGGAATGTATCTTAGTAGTTTCTATGCTTTCGTCAAAAGTCATTGGAGGAAGTATAGTCGGCATACGTTTAGCCAACATACTCTTGCCAGTACCGGGTGAGCCTATCAAAAGGACGTTGTGTCCGCCACAAGCTGAAACTTCAAGAGCGTATTTAACCACTGCTTGACCTTTAACGTCCGAAAAGTTTAACATAGAATCTATAGGAGTATCACTAATGTTGATGGGTTCTTGTTTAGGAATCTTTCGGACACCGTGGAAGTGTTCTAATAATTGTTTGACGTTCTCCACTCCATAGACATCTATGCCCTGTATGACTGCACATTCTAGAACGTTATCCTTAGGCACGTATATGGATTTTATGCCCGTCTCTCTCGCCTTGATAACCATAGGCAACACGCCATTTACGGCTCTAATGCCACCACTCAATGATACTTCCCCTATAAATGCCGAACTATCTAAATCTTCTGAGATGTAACCCATAGCTTTTATCACTGCCATTAGTATAGCCAAATCGTGAGCTGAACCGCTCTTTTTAGTGTTGGCTGGTGCTAAGTTTACGGTCACACTAGCCACTGGAAATGCTATCTCTACAGAACGCAACGCCGATTTGATACGTTCACGACTCTCTTTAATCGAAGTATCTGGTAAGCCTATCAAATCGAACATGGGCTGACCTCTATTGATTACTATTTCCACATCCACGTTGTAGGCGTTTAAGCCGAAAAGTCCGATGCTATTTACTTTTGAATACATGATTATGCTACTTCCTTAATATAATATTTATTTTATTAATCCCATGATGTCCTATGGGATTTTGTCAAATTGGCATTAATCTTACAATGTCGGTTGCCACTGCACTACCAAAGATATGTTATTTTCAACAGATAAACCGTAAAAGTTACAATTAGTATACAATCGCAAAAAAGATTAGAAAAATCCCTTGACATTTTCGGAGATATATTGTATAATTATAAAATGTATCATAATGAAATTCCTATCCACATATGATAATTCTCCTAAATGAATTATAACATATTCGTGAAAAAAAGCAAGTGTTTTTTATGGTGGGTCTTTAGAAACGTTAGACTTTTGGAACGGCTGTAGTCGTTCCGTGATTGCGTTTTAGCACCAATTACAAACATCTGCTACGATTGGGAATTAAACTAACGGCCTGATGGCTCTAATTACAAAAAGGAGGTAATCCCGAACTTATGGTGAATGTTAAACCAAAAAAACTCGGAAAGAATACCAGAATGAGCTTTGGAAAGATTACCGAAGCACTCGAAATGCCTAATCTCATTGAGGTACAGAAAAATTCTTACAAGTGGTTTAAAGAGGAAGGATTGAGAGAGGTTTTCCGTGATATGTCCGCTATTTCGGACTATAACAACAACCTAGTTCTCAACTTTACAGACTATAGAATAGACGAAAACGACAAGAAGTACTCTATAGCTGAATGTAAAGAAAGGGACGCAACTTATGCTGCACCTTTATTCGTTACCGCACAGCTGTATAACAAGGAAAAGAACGAGATTAAATCTTCTGAGATTTATATGGGCGACTTCCCTTTAATGACAGACAGTGGTACATTCGTTATCAACGGTGCAGAGCGTGTTATCGTTTCTCAGTTAGTACGTTCTCCTGGTGTTTACTATGCCTGTGAAAAGGATAAGACTGGTAAGGATTTGTTTAAATCTACTGTCATACCTAACCGTGGTGCATGGCTTGAGTATGAAATGGACTCTAACGATGTAGTCTATGTTCGTATCGATAAGAACAGGAAGATTGCACTCACTACCTTTATTAGAGCTTTAGGCGTCGGCACTGACGAGGAAATTTTTGAGTTGTTTGGTCACGACGAAAGGTTGAGCCAAACTATCATAGATAAGGACAGCACTAAAAATACTAACGATGCTCTTATCGACGTATACAGGAAACTTCGTCCAGGTGAACCTCCTACTGTAGAAAGTTCCACTCAACATCTTAACAACTTATTCTTCGATGCTAGAAGGTATGACCTTTGCCGTTTCGGTAGGTATAAGTATAATAAGAAGTTGGGTATCGCTTCACGTCTTGAGGGACATACACTTTCAAGACCTATAGTAAACACTCTAACTGGTGAGGTACTCGCAAATGAGGGTGAAGTAGTATCCAAGGAGAAGGCTCTACAGGTTGAACAAGCTGGTGTCTATGAGGCTTTCGTTGAGGTTGAAACTAAAGAGTATTATCAAAACGAAATCGGTGAGTATAAGACTCGTATGGTAGACAAGGAAGTCAAGATTATCGGTAACGGTATGGTAGACATCACAGGTTATGTAAATATCAACCCTGCAGAGTATGAGATTAATGAAAAGGTATCCTTTAAGGTTCTAAAGGACATCCTAGAAAATTCTGCTGACGAGGAAGACATCAAGGAGAACATCAAGAGACGTGTAGACGAACTAGTACCTAAGCACATCATTCTAGATGACATCTTTGCTACTATTAGCTACTTCTTGAACCTCTGTGATGGTGTCGGTACTGTAGACGACATAGACCACCTAGGTAATAGACGTATCCGTTCCGTAGGTGAGCTACTACAGAATCAGTTTAGAATAGGTTTCTCACGTATGGAGAGAAACGTCCGTGAAAAGATGAACACTCTAAGTGCTGATTCCGATTCTCTATCCGCATCATCAGTGGTAAACATTAGACCTATCACTGCAGCGATTAAAGAGTTCTTTGGTTCTTCACCACTTTCACAGTTCATGGACCAAACTAACCCACTAGCTGAGCTTACTCACAAGAGAAGACTTTCCGCATTGGGTCCAGGAGGTCTATCAAGAGATAGAGCGGGATTCGAGGTTCGTGACGTACACTACAGCCACTACGGCAGAATGTGTCCTATCGAGACCCCTGAAGGTCCTAACATCGGACTTATTTCCTACTTAGCGACTTTCGCTAGAATTAATGAGTACGGTTTCATAGAAGCCCCATATAGAAAAATAGATAAGTCTACGGGTGTAGTAACTAACGAAGTAGTCTACATGACCGCAGACGTTGAAGATAATTTCGTGGTCGCACAGGCAAACGAGCCTCTTACTGAAGATAACAAGTTTGCACGTCCAAGAGTAAACGTACGTTACAGGGATAAGATTCTAGAAGTTGACAACGACAAGGTTGACTACATGGACGTATCCCCTAAGATGGTAGTATCTGTAGCTACTGCTATGATACCATTCTTGGAAAACGACGACGCTAACCGTGCCTTGATGGGTGCAAATATGCAACGTCAAGCAGTGCCACTACTAGTAACTGAGAGTCCAATCGTAGGTACTGGTATGGAATACAAAGCAGCAGTAGACTCTGGTGTATGTATCTTGGCTGAACAGGATGGTAAAGTCGTAGAAATCGATGCAGACCACATAGTAGTCAAGGACGAAAACTATCAAGAGCATACTTACAAGCTCACGAAGTTTAAGCGTTCAAACAGTGGTACTTGTACCAACCAAAGACCTATAGTAGAACTCGGTGAAGATGTAAAAGCTGGTCAAGTTTTAGCAGATGGTCCAGGTATCTGTGATGGAGAAATCTCTCTAGGTAAGAATGCCCTAATCGGTTTCATGACTTGGGAGGGTTACAACTACGAGGACGCTGTACTACTTAACGAACGTCTAGTACGTGACGATATGTACACATCTGTACACATTGAAGAGTACGAAATAGAAGCTAGAGACACCAAGCTCGGTGCTGAGGAAATTACTAGAGACATCCCTAACGTTGGTGATGATGCTATTAAGGACTTGGACGAGAACGGTATCATCCGTATAGGTGCGGAAGTACACGCTGGAGATATCCTTGTAGGTAAGGTTACTCCTAAGGGCGAAACTGAACTTACAGCAGAAGAACGTCTACTACGTGCAATCTTCGGTGAAAAGGCTCGTGAAGTTAGAGACAACTCTTTAAAAGTACCACACGGCGAAAGCGGTGTAGTAATCGATGTTAAGGTGTTCACTCGTAAGAACTGTGACGAACTAGCTCCAGGAGTAAATAAGCTCGTAAGATGTTATATCGCACAGAAGAGGAAGATTTCCGTAGGTGACAAGATGGCGGGTCGTCATGGTAATAAGGGTGTAGTTTCAAGAATACTCCCACCTGAAGATATGCCATTCTTAGCAGATGGTACTCCATTAGATATCGTGTTGAACCCATTGGGCGTACCTTCACGTATGAACATCGGACAGGTACTTGAAGTACATCTAGGTATGGCTTGTAAGGCTCTAGGTTGGAAGATTATGACTCCTGTATTCGATGGTGCTCACGAAGAAGACATTAGAGCTTGTTTCAATGAGGCTAACGAAAAGATACACGAAGTCGATGACCCTGATATGCTATTCAATGGCGTAGACTTTAACGAAGACGGTAAGTTCACACTATACGATGGTCGTACTGGTGAACCTTTCGATAACAAGGTTACCGTGGGTTATATGTACTACTTAAAACTCCACCACCTTGTTGATGATAAGATTCACGCACGTTCTGTAGGTCCTTATGCGTTGGTAACACAACAGCCATTAGGTGGTAAGGCACAGTTCGGTGGTCAGCGTTTCGGTGAGATGGAAGTTTGGGCTTTGGAGGCTTACGGTGCAGCTTATACTCTACAAGAGATTCTAACCGTTAAGTCAGACGATACCATCGGACGTGTAAACACTTATGAGGCTATCGTTAAGGGTCAGAACGTACCTAAGCCATGTATCCCTGAATCCTTTAGGGTACTTATCAAGGAGCTACAGTCACTATGTCTTGACGTTAGGGTACTTGATAAGGATAACAAGGAGATTGACCTCAAGCAAAACTTCGAGGATGAGATAGTTAGTAAGCCACTCAATAGGCGTAACGATATTGACAAGGACTACTCTAACACTGACGATGAGAACGGTTTTGAAGTTTCCGATGCTAGTGTTGTCAACGACATGGACGACGAAGATTCCGGTTTCCATGAGGACACTGGCGAAGACTTCGACGACTACGACAACAACTCCACTCCAAACGATGACGAAGATAGCGAAAACTATGCCTTTGACGACGAAGAAGAGGATTACGATGGTGAAGATGTCTTCTACGATACTGGTGACCTAGAAAGTGACCACTTCGAGTTTAAAGAAGATGATGAAGATGAAGAATAGTCGCAACCGTAAGCGTTTTAAGTAATATCTATAGCGGATAGCCTCATGGCGTTTGAGGTTATCCTGCTATCTTTAAATATGGGAGGATAATAATTTGGAATTTAACGTATTTGAATCCATAAATATTGGTCTTGCATCTCCAGAACAGATTAGAAAATGGTCTAATGGTGTCGTTGAAAGACCTGAAACTATTAACTACAGAACTACCAAGCCTGAAAAAGATGGTCTTTTCTGTGAAAGGATTTTTGGTCCAACTAAGGACTGGGAGTGTCACTGTGGTAAGTATAAGAAGATTCGTTTTAAGGGTACTATCTGTGATAAGTGCGGTGTTGAGGTAACTCGTGCCAAGGTTAGACGTGAGAGAATGGGACATATTGAACTTGCTACTCCTGTTTCTCATATCTGGTACTTTAAAGGTACACCATCTAGGATAGGTCAAGTACTTGAAATTTCTCAAAAGAAACTTGAAGAGATACTATACTTTACTAAGTATATAGTAGTAGACCCAGGCAACAATGGGGAACTTCTCAAAAAGCAGATTCTAAGTGAAAGTGAATACTTAGATGCTCTTGAAAAGTTCGGTGAAGATGGTTTCTATGCTGGTATGGGTGCAGAGGCTATCCAAAAGCTTTTGGATGAGTACGACCCTACTAGATACAATCACTACATCCTACAAGAGATTAACATGGTATCTTCTATCACTGGACTACGTCCTGATACTATAGAAGATTTAATAGCTGAAAGATATTCTGTAATCACTGACAATGTTGGTTCTGAGTACGAAATCGGTCAATATGTAACTAGGAAGACCGTCAAGAATGAGATTCTACGTTTCAACCTTGATGCAGAAGAAAACCATATGCCAACTATCCAACTTACTTCAGGTTCGGATTATATAGTTTCCTTGTTTAAGGAGAAACTCTGTTACTACATCCTTGAAAACTTCCCTAAGTTCATGCCATACTTTGATGGTATGTCCAATGTGGAGTTTGAAGCGTTCCTAAACAGTGAAATCTGTGTAGTTACTGACAAGGCTGACTCTAAGTTTAAGCACAACCAAAACTACAACATCGATGAGGTTGAAGATTATAACTTCGAGGCTAAAAACAATAAGAAGACTCTAGTTAAGTATGCTACTGGCGTAGACTATCTATACTCTATATTCTCAAAGAACGTAAAGAAAGATGATGAACGTTTCGCTAAGTACATCACTGAATACTGGACTGACGACCTAACTTGGACTTCTAACGAACTTAAACATGAATTAGAAGGTATTCCAAGTGGTCAAAAGAGGATTAAACTTCTAAAGAGGTTGGAAATCATTGAGGCGTTTAGACTCTCTGGAACTAACAATCCACAGATTAATAAACCATCTTGGATGACTTTAGAGGCTATCCCAGTAATACCACCTGATATTAGACCTATGGTTATGCTCGATGGCGGTAGGTATGCAACTTCCGACATTAACGACCTATATCGTAGGGTTATCAATAGAAACAACCGTCTAAGAAAGATGCTACAACTTGATGCTCCTGACATCATCATTAGAAATGAAAAGAGGATGCTCCAAGAGGCTGTAGATGCTCTATTCGACAACGGTAGACACGGTAAGGCTGTTACAGGTCCTAACAATCGTGCTTTGAAGTCACTTTCCGATATGCTAAAGGGTAAGCAAGGTCGTTTCAGACAGAACTTGCTCGGTAAGCGTGTTGACTACTCTGGACGTTCAGTTATCGTCGTAGGTCCTGAACTCAAGATGTATCAATGTGGTCTTCCAAAGGAGATGGCTCTCGAACTCTTTAAGCCTTTCGTATTAAAGCGTTTGGTTGACAACAAGGATAACAACATCACTAACATTAAGAGTGCTAGGAAAAAAGTCGATAAAGCCTCCACAGAAGTTTGGGATGCACTCGAAGACGTAATCAAGGGACATCCAGTACTTTTGAACCGTGCGCCTACACTTCACAGATTAGGTATACAAGCATTCGAGCCTGTACTAGTCGAGGGTAGAGCTTTAAAACTTCATCCACTAGTATGTACAGCATATAATGCCGACTTCGATGGTGACCAGATGGCAGTCCATCTACCACTTTCCGCTGAGGCTCAAGCTGAGGCTAGATTCTTAATGTTAGCCGCTAACAACCTTTTGAAACCATCCGATGGTAGACCAGTTGCCGTTCCTACACAGGATATGGTATTAGGTTCATACTACCTAACCATGGAAAAGGATGGCGAAATCGGTGAGGGTAAGGTATTCCGTGATATCAACGAGGCTTTGATGGCTTACAATGAACACGCAGTATCTCTACACGCAAAGATTAAGGTTAGAGTTACTAAGGACAACGGCGAGGGCGAACTATCACATATTATAGATTGTACTGTAGGTAGGTTAATCTTCAATGAGAACATACCTCAAAACTTGGGCTATGTCGATAGAACCGACCCATCAAAGCAGTTTGACCTTGAAATAGCTTTCCTAGTTAAGAAGAAGCAACTTTCCGATATTATCGAGAGGTGCATTAAGATACACGGTACTACTACCACTTCCGAAGTTTTGGATAGAATCAAAGCTTTAGGCTTTAAGTTCTCCACTCGTGCAGCGATTACAGTTGCCGTATGTGATGCGGAAATCCCTAAAGCTAAGGCAGACATCCTAGCCAAAGCCGATGAAAAAGTAGCAGTGCTTAATCAACAGTATGATTTCGGTTACATCTCCCCTAATGAGAAGTCAGCAAGGTTTATCGAAATTTGGAACAACGCCACTAGCGACGTTAGAGACGCTCTACAGGAGAGTCTTGACAAGTACAACCCAATCTTCATGATGGCTGACTCCGGTGCGAGAGGTAGCTTAGACCAAATCAAGCAACTTGCCGGTATGCGTGGACTTATCGCTAACACTTCGGGTGCGACTATCGAAATGCCTATCAGAGCTAACTACCGTGAAGGTTTGAACATCTTGGAATACTTTATCTCTGCCCGTGGTGCTAGAAAAGGCTTGGCAGATACTGCATTAAGAACCGCCGACTCTGGTTACTTAACTCGTAGACTTGTAGACGTATCACAAGAGGTAATCATCAGGTTACACGACTGTGGTGCTACTGATGGTATCGAGGTATTTGAAATCAAGAACGGTAACGAGATGATTGAACCTTTAGAGGAACGTCTAATCGGTAGGTACTTAGTAGATGACCTCAAGAACGAACAGGGTGAAGTAGTAGTATCTAAGGATAAGCTAATGAATCCAGACGATGCTAAGAAAGTCACTGGTTTGGGCGTTCATAAGGTCAAGATACGTTCAGTACTTCAATGTAAAGCTAAGAGCGGTGTATGTGCTAAATGTTATGGTGCAAACCTCGCAAATGGTAATCTAGTAGCAGTCGGTGAGGCTGTAGGTGTTATCGCTGCACAGTCTATCGGTGAGCCTGGTACACAGTTGACTATGAGAACTTTCCACACTGGTGGTATCGCCTCTGCGGAAGATATTACTCAGGGTCTACCTCGTGTCGAGGAACTTTTCGAGGGTCGTAGACCTAAGAACGCCGCTATCCTCTCTAAGATTGACGGTTATGTACACATCGAAGAGGTTAAGACTACTAAGAACGTAATCATCACTAACACTTTAAACGGCAAGACTCCTACTGGTGAGCCAGTTCTAGAAACTATCAGTGAGACTTACCTAATACCTTATGGCTATAAGCTACGTGTCCGTGAGGGCGAGTACGTAACTAAGGGTACTAGACTTACTGAGGGTAACTGTTATCCTACAGATATACTCAACATTTTGGGTATCATGGATGTACAGAACTACATCATCAATGAGGTACAAAAAGTTTACCGTCTACAGGGTGTTGATATCAACGATAAACACATTGAAGTTATCGTACGTCAAATGCTCCGTAAGATTAAGGTTGACGATAGCGGTAGTAGTTATCTATTACCAGGTAGCTTAGTTGAAATCAGTGAAATTGAGGCTATCAACGAAGAGCTACAGGCTAGAATCGACAACGGCGAATATGATGTACGTCTAGTAACTACAATTCCAGTATTACAAGGTATCACTAAGGCAGCATCCACTTGTGAGAGTTTCTTGTCTGCTGCATCGTTCCAAGAGACTACTAAGGCTCTTACTGACGCAGCTATCAAGGGTAAATCTGATAAGTTGTTGGGTCTAAAGGAGAACGTAATCATTGGTAAACTAATCCCAGCGGGTACAGGTATGGACATTTACAATAACGTCCAAGTCGTTAAGAACGAAACCGTCCCAACTGATGGGGTTACTCAAAATAGCTATTTACAATAATCCGTGTCTTAATATTTGGGAGTTCATGGGAGTACCTTTTTTGGTATTCCCATGAACTTTTTAAGACTTTTTTAAGGTTAATATGTTAAAATCATAATGGATGAAAATATTGTTTCTTTTGCGTCACTTAGACGTAATGTTGACAGTTTAAAGGAGGATTTTTTTATATTATGAGAATCTTAATAGTTGAAGACGAAATAGCTCTCGCTGATGCCCTTGCACAGATATTCTATAAGAACAAGTACCTCGCAGATACTGCCTACGACGGCGAAAGCGGTCTAGATAACGCTTTGACAGACATCTACGATGTAATAATCTTGGACATAATGCTCCCTAAGATGAACGGTCTAGACGTTCTAAAGAATCTCAGGATGAACAAGATTTCTACACCAGTCTTATTGCTAACCGCTAAGGATGAGGTATCCGACAAGGTTAAAGGTCTTGATATGGGGGCTGATGACTATCTAACCAAACCTTTTGCTACAGAGGAACTTCTCGCAAGGGTGCGTTCCATGTACAGGCGTAAAGAGAAGATTATCGTGGAGAATGCACTATCACACAATGATGTATCCTTGAACCTCTCCACCTACGAACTTGAATGTAACGGAATGTCCGTAAAACTCGGATTAAAAGAGTATAGTATCATGGAATTTTTCCTAAAGAATCATGGCATGGTAATCAGTAAAGAGAACCTAATCGAAAAGATTTGGGGTTACGAATCCGATGCGGAGTACAACAACGTAGAAGTATACATATCTTTTCTAAGGAAGAAACTTGCACATATTAAGTCTAGCGTATCCATAAAGACCGTGCGTGGCGTAGGCTACAGGTTAGAGTAACTTGGAGGTTTGACTTTTCCATGATAAAACGTTTAAAACACAGGTTCGTAATGATATACATGGTGATACTCTCCATATTTTTGTTGACCGTCTTGTGTGGAATATACTTCATGGTGTACAGTTCCGAAATCAGTCAATCTCAACAGATTATGGAGATGGCTCTCGAAAACAACACTCAAAACGGCGAACGCATGAGCAGTCCCCCTAAGAAGACTATAGACTTCTCAAATAAACAGGTGACCGTCTCCACAGCCAATGAGGGTTACTCTCAAGACGTTCAGGACATTGAGGAAGAGTATATCTACTACGACGGAGAGGTCGAAGAGTACGAGGCTTTTCCAAACTTCAACCTTGCCGAACGTCCCGACGATTTCTACATCAACGATGATTTCGTGTTCGATAGGAACGATTTCGGACATAGAGAAGAGTTTTTCGACGGCTACGACCCTTACTACTATGATGACCCTTACGACTACGATTATGATTATCGTGAAAATGAGTTTCCATACTGGGGCAATCGCTACGAAGAAGATACCTCTCAAAACTCCACTGATAATACTATAGTCACTACTGTAGAAACTACTCAAACACAAGCACCGCAAACCGTCAGGACGGAAAGTGCTATCACTCGTAATGTGACCACGCCTACTCCTACAGAATCCGTGGACACTCCAGTGACTAACGCCATCACACAAGAACCTATACAGACTCAACAGGCTAAACAGAACGACAACGTTCAAAACGAAATCACCGAAGTAACTCAGGATTCCACCGCTACAGATACCGAAACAAGTACCATTCTTGATACCACTATTTCTACAACCACTATTGATACCACTTCCGATACCTCCACAACTACCACATTAGATACCACTACTTCTACTACTGATGATACTACTATCACTACCGAAACTACCACCATAGGCAACAGTGATACAAATTCCACTAGAGAACGCAAAAAACCTAATGACGATGACACCCCTCCTGAAAAGCCTACTGAAAAAAACTTTTCAATTGAGTATGAGGGAAACCTCGCTAGAAATACCATCTACGTAAACACTGACAAGAATGGCGATATCAAGACTATATCATACCAGTACTTTGAATCCAGTAGTGATATTTCACTTGAACAGACTGTAAGTAGTATTATTTCAAGTGGGGTTATGTCGGGCAAGGTTGAAATCGATGATATTAAGTTCCGTTACAACGTTTTCAATGAGGACAACCAAGAAGGTTATGACATTGTATTTCTAGATAGAGCTATCGAAATTTCCACATTGAATAGGTTGCTGTTAATCTTCATATGTATAGGCACAGTCGGTTTGATAGTCCTATTCGGTGTAAGTTGGATGTTAGCATCATGGGCGGTAACGCCTATCGCTGATGCGTGGGATAAGCAAAAACAGTTCATTGCTGATGCTTCCCATGAATTGAAAACCCCTCTAACCGTAATAGCTACCAACACTGATGTAATCCTCGCTAATGAAGACGATACCGTTAGAAATCAAGCCAAATGGTTGACCTACATAAAATCCGAAACGACTAGAATGTCCAAACTAGTAAGCGATTTGCTATACATTGCAAAATCCGATGTGAACGAAATCGCTATGGTTATGAGTGAGTTTAATTTGAGTAACACTCTATTCGGTATATGTTTAGTCTTTGAAACCGTGGCTTTTGAAAGCAATAGAATCCTAAACTACGACGTTGACGACGATATCATGTATAGTGGTGATGAGGACAGAATCAAGCAGTTGATTAACATCCTAATAGATAACGCCATCAAGCATTCCGATGAGGGTGCAGAGATTATGGTAACACTCAAACGTGATACCAAGGACAAAATCAAGTTGACCGTCACGAACACCAAAGGCGAAGAGATTCCAGCCGGTATGGAAGACAGACTCTTTGAAAGGTTTTTCCGTGTAGATAAGTCTAGAAACCATATGAACGGAAGTCATGGTTTAGGTTTGAATATCGCACAGTCTATCGTCAAGAATCATAACGGAAGTATTTCAGTAAGTTCGACGGTTGAACACGTTGTAACCTTTACGGTAGTACTCTAGATATGATATACATTCAGTATAGAAATGTACACATCTATGTGAGTGTTGTGCATGGGTTAGCAAAAATATTTTGAATTTTCCCTTGTTTTTAAGTATGCGATATGTTATAATATATTCATATAACATTTGAAAGGAAGATTTTTATGGATTTATTAAGTTTAATAACGCTAACCGAAACTAGCACTACTAGCTCTTCAGGTGACGTTACTAGCTCCGCTTTGATGACTTTTCTACCATTAGTTTTAGTGTTGGTGTTCTTCTACTTCTTCTTGATGCGTCCACAGAGAAAGCAAGAAAAAGAGACCGAAGAGATGAGGAAAAACATCGAAATTGGTGATGAGATTGAAACCATCGGTGGAATAGTCGGTATAGTGGTTAGACAATCCGAAGATACTGTAGTCATCGAAACTGGTGGCGAAAGGAATAAGCTCAGGATTAAAAAGTGGGCTATCAAGGAAAACTTGACCCAACATGAAAATGCTAAGGCACAAGTACAAGCCAAGGCATCCAGTAAGGAAAAAAAGAAAGATAAAGAAGATAAGTCTAAGGACGACATCTTAAAGGATTAATGGAATAATAATATTAACCTCCGAATAGTATGTGTTATGTACTGTTCGGAGTTTTTTTGTAATACTACGCCAATTCAAAATGTCGGGGGTGAAATCGCATGAAAGCACACAGGAGACGGAAACCATCCATATTAGAAAATCTTAGAGCAAACGTGGTGTTTTCTTCAATAATTGGAATAGTTACAACGTTAGGAAGTACGTGCCTATTCGCAATGGTGGTATCCAACGTGGATGTAAACTTAAAGATAGTCTCACTTATGAATATGCTTTGCTTGGCTTTGGGAAGTTTCGTCGCTGGATACGTTTCAGCTATACGACGTTTACAAAAAGGAATAGTTTCAGGGGCGTTATGTGGGTTGATAATCTCGTGTGTGTTGATGTTCTTCGGAACTGTAGTGCTACAACGCTTTGGAATCCTAACACGATTATGTAAACTGGTGACCATCATGGTATGCAGTATCGTGGGTGG
>CAZWRW010000017.1:0-14146 GCA_964636465.1 uncultured Ruminococcus sp.
AATAACATCACCGTTCAATGTTAGCCTGTCGTGAAATGTTCAAGATTATGCCCATCTGAGCGAGAAGCATAACGAGCGACGTACCGCCATAACTGAAAAACGGCAAACTAATACCGGTATTAGGAATGAAGTTACTAGTAACAGCGATATTCAAGAACGCTTGTAGACCTACTTGGAACGTCAAGCCGACACACATCAACATACCGAACTTATCCTTGGCATTAGATGCGATTAGCATACCTCTAAACACCAACAATGCGAACAAAAGTATCACGGTAACCGCCCCGATAAAGCCCAACTCTTCGCAAACTATAGCGAATACGAAGTCGTTTTGACTCTCTGGGAGGTAGAGATACTTCTGTCTAGATTCGCCCAAACCTAATCCGAACACTCCACCTGAGCCTATAGCTATCAAAGATTGACAAGTCTGCCAGTTGTCGTTTTGGATATCGGAAAAAGGGTCTAACCAACCATCGATTCTCTGTTTAAAGTAACTAGTACCGCCGTTCTGTATAGTCTTAAAGACTACGATTCCGACTATACCAGCTACACCTGCAATTCCCAAGCCGACCAAGTGAGCCAATCTAGCACCGCCTACGATGATTAATACAAAACCTATAGCACATATCAAAATCGTACCGGAAAGGTGAGGTTCTAACATCATCAAGACCACGACAATTCCCAAGATTAACAAGTATGGTAGTATACCAGTCTTAAAGAACTTCATCTTCTTGTAGTTGTGGGATATCAAATATGAAAACAACACTATTATGGAAAACTTCATAATTTCCGAGGGTTGAAATGAAAAACTACCTAATTTAATCCAACGTTTGATATCATCACTAGGCCCAGTACCCAACGGCGTAAATACCAACATCAACAGCACCAACGAAACCGCAAACAGTGAGAAAGCCACCCATCTCTTAGCGAAAAAGTGGTAATCCCAAACGGATAGCAAAGCCATCAAAATCAAACCTATTACCGCAAAGAATATCTGTTTCTTGACGTAGAAAGTACCATCTTGACCCTCATTAACCGCCCAAGCGTATCCTGCGGAGAACATCATAACCATGCCTATGACTAGCAAAACCATCACTATGGAGAGGAAAGACGCATCCATCTTGCCCCACTTGCCGTTGACGGTATCCAATATACTTTTCTGTCTTCTACTTGGACGTTTGTTAATATTTTTCGCCAAAAGCCACCACTCCTTAACTAAAACACACGCATAGCGGAACGGTCAAAAACCGTTCCCTACAAATAAAATTCGATGTATCTATACACTACTGCACCGCTACTGCGATAACTCCTGCAATGATAGACACTATTGAAAATACTATCACAATCTTGTACTCACTGAAACCGCATAACTCAAAATGGTGATGTATAGGCGACATCTTAAAGATTCTCCTACCCTCGCCATAGAGTTTCTTTGTGATTTTGAAGTATGTAACCTGTATCACTACTGAAAGAGCCTCGCAAACGTACACTATACCGATTAGAACCATCAAAAGGTGTTGATGAGTACACATACCTATCGCAACGAACGCACCGCCTAGATACATAGAACCAGTATCACCCATAAAAATCTTAGCAGGATGTAAGTTCCAAACTAGAAAACCTAGACATCCACCGGCTAATGCTATCGCAAAGATTGAAATCTCATTGAGACTTACCAAGCCACACACCGTGCTGAGTGCCAACATAGTTACCACCGTCACAGAGCCACATAGACCATCTACACCATCCGTGAGGTTTACCGCATTGGATAGGTATATCATAAATAGAATCATAATCGGATAGTAGAAGATACCGAAATCCACCTTGCCAACTATGAAGTTTATCTCTGTAGAGGTATCGCCTAAGACGTATAACACCGCCAATAGTCCAGCAGAGAATATGAACTGGAAGAACATCTTTTGGATAGGTGTCAAACCGAGGTTCTGTTTTTTGACCGCTTTAGTATAGTCATCAGCAAACCCGATACCTGAAAAACATAGTGAATATACTAAACAAGCGAACATTCTAGCCACATTAGCGGAAGTATCTGCTGAAGTGATATCTAGACTAGTAACCCTATATATTACATAACCTATGATAGTCATAACTATACTACTTACTATGAACATCAAACCACCCATGATAGGCGTACCCTGTTTCTTTTGATGATTCTCAAGTTTTGCACCTACGAACTTTTCTATAGTCTGCCCAAAGCTAATCTTGTGCATGAACGGTATTAAGTACTTACCTATCAATGCAGAGAGTCCAAACGATAGTATCGGTACTAATAATTTTAACCAAATTGGAATTGCCATAAAGATTAATCCTTTCCACCATAAACGTTGTTGATAGTCTCTTCAAGTTTCATACCCCTACTAGCTTTAAAGAGTACCACGTCGTTAGGCTGTAGGAAGCCTTTTAAAGTTTCGTCCAAGAGGGTTCTATCTGTGAAGAATTGAACCTCTTTACCGTAGGTTAGAGCCACTTTTCCGATGTTTTCAGCCTCTTTACCGTAGCAGAATACCGCATCAGCTTTGGACTGTCCTACGAAATCGCCCACCATAGAGTGTAACTTTTGTGACATCTCACCGAGTTCCAACATATCGCCAAGTACTGCGATACGTCTTCCGTTCTCCTTAGGAACGGTTTGACTTAACACTGTCAAACTAGCTCTCATAGAATCTGGACTAGCATTGTAACAATCGATAATTACAGTCTGTTCGCCCTTTTGAACGAAGTTCTGTCTGAGTTTATCAGCCTTGTATTTTTTCAACGCACTACAGATTTCATCAGGAGTTAGACCCAACTTAGTGCCTATTGCGAACGATACCAACGCATTTAATACGTTGTGTCTGCCTATAGCCGGTAAGAATACATCCTTTTGATTACCTTGCCAATTCACTGTAAAAGTGGTGTAATCTTCAAACTGTTGGATGTCAGTAGCTTTAAAGTCGCTGTCGGGATTGTCAATACCAAATGTGATAGTCTCTCTGCCTAGTTGGTAAGAGGTTTGATATAATGAAACGTCGTCAGCGTTTAGGAACATCGGTGCAGAGCCGTCCATACCTTCTAAGATTTCCAACTTAGCTTTAAGTATTCCCTGTTGAGAACCCAAGTTTTCAATGTGTGAAAATCCAATGTTAGTGATAACTCCCATAGTAGGTTGAGCCGTCCTAGTCAACCTTGAGATTTCCCCAAAGTGTGACATACCCATCTCTATGACTGCACACTCATGAGAGCTGTTCAATCCGAAGAGTGTCTTAGGTAGACCTATCTCATTGTTTAGATTGCCCGTAGTCTTTAAGGTGTTGAACTTCTCGGAAAGTACTAGAGCGACCATCTCTTTAGTAGTAGTCTTGCCTACACTTCCAGTGATACCCACCAAGTTGATATTAAACTTCTTACGATAGTACCTAGCCACATCCAAGAGAGCTTTTCTAGTGTCGTCAACTACGATACAGTTATACCCCTCGACCATCTTCTCTGTGATGACAGCCTTAGCACCCTTTTCAAAAGCTGACTCTATATAGTCATGCCCATCGAAGTTTTCGCCTTTAATGGCTACGAACAGACATCCACTTGGGATAGTTCTAGTATCCGTACTGATTTCAGTAATTTCACCATCAGTTGCCACGGTAGAGCCTACAGCCTCGGCAACTTCGGATAACTTTAAAATTTCCATTTAAAAATCTTCTCCATAAATATAAATAAATTTTTACGTCAATTCAATATAACCCATGCCATCGCATGGCGGAACGATATCAACATCGTTCCGAGAGTTTGAAAATTAATCCAACTCTTTAAGAGCGTCAGCGACTATCTCTCTTTCGTCAAGATGTATATGCACGTTATTAGCCAATACTTGATAGTCTTCATGACCTTTACCTGCTAACACTATGATATCACCTTTTTGAGCATTCTTAACCGCATAATGGATAGCCTCTATCCTATCGACTACCACATCATAAGGTACAGAAGTTTCACCCTCTAAGCCTGTAAGTATGTCGTTGATAATATCCTGTGGATTTTCATTTCTAGGGTTATCAGAAGTTATGATTAACCTATCAGCATACTTTAGACTAGCCTTGCACATCAAAGGACGTTTAGCACTATCACGATTACCACCGCAACCGAACAGACATATTAATCTACCTTGAGTGTACTCCTTAACACTGCTTAGGATATTTTCAATAGCATCAGGGGTGTGTGCGTAGTCGCAAATGATAGAGAAATCTCTACCTGTTGGAATGAGTTCACATCTACCCTTGACACCTGTGCAGTTTTCGACAGCCTTTTGTATGTTCTCAAATGGTAGACCGCTCACTATACACGCAGATATCACTCCTGTGATGTTTGCTACATTAAAAGAGCCTACCATCTTCATGTTGATGTTGTAGTTATCATCCACGGTGTTGAACTTAAAGGTAGTACCATCCGCACGAATTACTGAATCTGTAGCATAGAAGTCTGCAGGGTGCTTGATACTATAGGAATACTTTTCACAAGTGACCTCATCATAGAGTCTAACGCCGTAGTCGTCATCAGTGCAGATTATAGCCTTGTCGCAGATGTCGAAGAGCATCTTCTTAGCTTGATAGTAATCTTCCATAGTTTTGTGATAGTCTAGATGGTCTTGGGTTAGATTAGTGAACATAGCCACATCGAAATGTATCGCACCGATTCTATGCTGTACCAATCCAAAAGATGATACTTCCATAACCACATAGTCGCAACCTGATTTATACATCTTATCCAATAGAGCCATCAAATCGAAAGCCAAAGGTGTCGTGTTATCCGTATGGATGATTTCTTCACCTATCTCATTTTGGATAGTTCCTATCAAACCGACTTTATAGCCGTTCTCAGTCAAAACCTGTTTGATAACCTTAGTCATAGTAGTTTTGCCGTTAGTACCGGTCACGCCTATGAACTTCATCTTCTTTTGAGGGTCACCAAACCACGCACAGCAGAGTCTGCCGTAGAACGCCCTAGTATCCTGCACAACTATTTGATTATGGAGTCCCATATCATGGTCTACCACGACTATAGCACCCTTTTCTACAGCCTCTTGAGCCTTAGAGTGACCATCAAATGAGCCACCCCTCACGCATACAAAGATACTATCCTTTTCAACCTTATTAGAATTGTCAGTAATTGAAGACACCTCTATGTTAGGTATGTTCACTCTGGAAACGTCTTCGATTAAATCATACAACTTCAAGATTTAACACCTCATTTAATATTATACTTTCTGAAAAATTTTAATTATGTCAAACGGAACATCAAAATAGAATTCCGTAAAAATAACGCATGGGTATCAACCCGATTGGTCTTTAACCACGAACGTGAGTTCTACTATCGTGCCTTTTGGAACGTGTTCGCCCTCTTCATACGATTGTGAATATACTTGAGCATCTTCACGTTCAGTGGACGCTCCTGAAGCTACATAGTTCAAACCATTAGCGGTCAACAATTCGTTAGCCTCCGTGAGTGAGCAACCTACTACATTAGGAACTTCTACGAACTCTTGTTCAGTGTTAGCCTCAGTGTATAGGACAATCTTTCCGCCACTAGCTATTGAGTTACCCGATGTAGGCACTTGTGAAACTACCATATCACCATTACCGATTATTTCGTACTGTAAACCTAAAGATTCTATAGTAGTCTTTGCGTTGTATAGAGTAGAATCCTCAACGCTTGGCACTGTGATATCTAGAGTTTCAAGCTCATCATCGGAATATTCAGGATAGTAACCCAAGTAAGGTAGAGCATCTTCAAGAATCTTTCTAGCGTAAGGCACAACGACGGTACTACCATAATATTCACCAGTCATAGGCTCATCAGCTATGATTAACATTACTATTTCAGGGTCATCAGCTGGAGCAAAACAACCATATGATGCTACATAACGCATATTATCACCGCTGTACTCGTCAAGCTTTTCGGAAGTACCAGACTTACCGCCTATCTTGTAGCCCTTTATGTAAGCGTTAGAGCCACCATTGTTGCTGACTACGTACTCTAAAGATTCCCTCATAGTTTTTGAAGTCTCCTCAGAGATGACCTGTCTTCTTACGGTAGTTTCAGTAGTGCTGATTACGTTACCATCTGAATCAAGAATCTTATCGACTACGTAAGGGACTAGTAAGTTTCCGCCATTGATTACCGCAGCATAAGAGGTTATCATTTCAATAGGAGTTAGCTTGTTGTTCTGTCCAAAAGATGATGCCGCCAATTCTACACCACCCAAATCGTTTTCGCTACTGTAGTAACTTGAAATTTCGGAAGGTAAGTCTATACCAGTCTTTTCAGTTAGACCGAACGCCTCAAAGTAGTAGAAAAACTTTTCAGCTCCTAGACGTTGACCAATCTCTATAAACACAGGGTTACATGAGTTCATAAGAGCCTCATTAAAAGTTTGTATACCGTGTCCTGATGTGTTGTGACACTTTATTTCAGTGCCTAAAATATCCACAGCACCGCTACAGTAGAATGAATCAGTCTCTACATTTACTAGATTCTCTTCAATTGCGGCTGCACTAGTGATAACCTTAAATACAGAACCTGGAATGTACAACTCACTGACTGCTTTGTTCTTCCATTGTAACTCACGAGCGTTAGCCTCCAAAGAAGACTGTTCTTCTTCGTCGTCAGTATCAGCGATTAATGCCAAAACACTCTCATCAGTAATTTCGGATGGACTGTTCAAATCGAAACTTGGACAGGTAGCCATCGCTAAAATAGCACCAGTGTTCGCATTCATGATGATACCACACGCACGATTCGCTAATTGATACGTTTCATACATATCCTCTAAATTTTTTTCTAAGTAGTACTGTAACGTAGTATCGATAGTAAGCACTAATGAGTTACCGTCTTTAGCCTCATATAGTTTAGAATTTTTGTAAGGCATCTCTTGTTGCTTACCGTCCTTGGCGGAGATAACCTTGCCATCTACACCTGAAAGTTCGTCATCATACTGTGCCTCGATACCGTACCAACCGTCGCCATCGTAGTTTGTGAAACCTATCACGGATGCCGCCAAATCACCTTGTGGATAGTAACGGATAGTATCCTCTTCTGTAGTGATACATCCTAAATCATTTTCACTTAGAAATTCTGTAATCTCATCGACTACAGGCTTTTCGACCTTGCTTTTAAGCACTTGATATTGACTATCCTTGTTGAACTTATCTATGAGCGTCTTTTCGTCAATTTCCAAAGTTTCTGCAAGAAAATCTATCAAGATATCTTTTTTTGCAACGTACTCTTCTTTACTGTTGAACGTTTTGGGGTCTAGAATTACCTTAAAGCCGGTAGCACTCTGTGCCAAGATACTACCATCAGAACTGTAGATAGAACCCCTACTAGCTGAAATCGTTATGGATGTAAACTGACTATTGTTAGCGTATTCTTGATAAGTTTCACTGTCTAATACAGAAATCTTAAACAGGTTACCTACCAGTAGCAATGCAAACACGAACATTATCATCATAATGACCATACTAGCACGTTTCATAGGGAAAGTCGGCAAAAGTAAACATCTCCTTTCAAAAAACAAACTAACGGGCGGACGATACTCATACATATGTATCTCCGCCCGATGTTATCATACAATATCTATATGGTTTAACCGAACAAATATTCTACTATGTTGTTAAACTTTTCTTTAAGTACCACAAAGATATTTTGGTCTGTCTCGACAACTTCTACCAAATCTTCATTTTGAATCTGTATGTAAGTAATCTGTGACTTATCAAGTTTTTTCAACCCTAGGACGTCTTCGGCGTAAGTCTCGACGTTCTTTAGAGACATATTTGATTCGATTTCTGTTTGCATCCTAACGTTTTCGCTCTGTAGGAGGTCTACAGTATCCTTTTCGTCAGCTATTTGAGTGTATAGGGTACTAACTTGCACCTTACCATATATCAACAAAAACAACAGGATAGTCACAGTTGCAAAGCTCAAGACTAGACCTAAGTTGTTAAGTTTTTTGTTAGGTTTGTGTTTAGGACGTTTATTCTTTTTAACGACCTTTTGTGGTTCTTCGGTTACATAGTCATAATCATAGTCGTAATCTTCTACGATTAAAGCGGTATTATCATTTTTCATACTTCCACCACCTAAATCCTTTCAATGATTCTCAATTTAGCACTTCTACTTCTGTTGTTAGTTTCCAACTCAGTTTGCGAAGCCTCAATAGGCTTACGATTTACAAGTTTAGCTTTAGGTTTCTTGCCACACACGCACTGCGGAAAATCAGGAGGGCAAGTACATCCCTTGCACCAAGATGCGAAACGTTGTTTAACCAACCTATCTTCCAATGAATGGAACGTAATGACAGCCAATCTGCCGTTAGGTTTTAGGCACTCGAAAGCACCGTCAAGTCCTCTGGAAAGATGTTCTAACTCTCCATTGACTTCCATTCGGATGGCTTGAAAAGTCTTTTTGCAAGGATTCTTGTCTCTACGAAACTTCGCAGGTACGCTCTCTTTGACGATATCCGCCAACTGTAGCGTGGTTTCGATAGGTTTAACCTGTCTAGCTTTAACGATGTTTGAGGCTATCTTATAAGAAAACTTTTCCTCACCGAACTCAAACAAAATTTTTGCCAAACTCTCATAAGAGTACTGGTTTACCACATCAAAAGCACTAGTACCCGATTGACTCATACGCATATCCAATGGAGCATCATAATGGTAAGAGAAACCTCTTTCCACGGTGTCCAACTGGTGCGAAGATACGCCCAAATCCATCAAAATGCCGTCCACTGAACAGACGTTCAAGGATGCCAACGCACTTTCAACTTCGGAATAGTTGCTATTTACTACCGTAGCATTGAAATCTTTCAACCTTTCCGTAGCGACGGCGATAGCATCAGGGTCTCTGTCAAGCCCGATTAGACGACCGCCATCGGTCAACCTTTTGGCAATCTCCACCGAGTGACCCGCACCTCCGACGGTGCAATCCACATATACGCCACTAGGGTTGATGTTCAAACCCTCCAAAGTTTCGTTTAACAATACAGGTACATGGTTAAACTCCATAAAAAACCACACTTTCACATTCACAGATTAAGTCACTCATGCTAAGGCTACACTATGCACGTCCCATCGAATGACACCGAAACACACTAAAAAGCTAAATTTTGTTTCACTTTTTATTATACTATATGTGAAAAAAAAAATCAAGGTTATACGCCAACGATTCCTAAAAAATTTGATAGTTTTTGAATATTATATGTAAAAATATGGCACAGAGTTCTAGATTTCTACAGCAAAGCTGTAAAATTCCAAATTTTATGTAAAGTTCATATCACAATTCATTTTGTAGAGCATATACAGACCGTCACTTACAAGATTCTTGTTAGTGATAAACTTTTCTCTACAATGAGGGACTATCAAATCGGAGAGTCCGCCCGTAGCTACGAGGATAGCATCTTCACCCAAAATTTCACGATAACGCATAGCCATGCCATCCATGAGACTTGCCATTCCGAAGACTACCCCCGAATGCATAGCCGAAGCGGTATCCCTGCCGATGACTTCCGTGCAACTTTCACGTAAATCTATGTGCGGTAGTTGAGCGGTCACATTGGAAAGGGTCTTCAATGAGGTGTTCACCCCTGGGAAGATAGAACCGCCTAAAAAGTTTGAATCCTTGTCTATGGCGGATATCGTGGTAGCTGTACCCAAATCACAAATTACCGCCGGTAGAGAGTACAAGTTCTTAACGGCGACGGCATCACAGATTCTGTCACTACCTAGAGATTTCGGGTTGTTCAAACAGATGTTTAAACCTGTCTTTAGCTCGGTAGATACTACCATGACTTTACACTTGAAAATCCTTTCGACTGCCCTTTTCAATGTAGATTTCAACTGTGGCACTACCGTGGAAATTATCGCCCCTTGGAAGTTTTGGTCGTTACAACCGTTAAGCATTAGCAAGTTCAAGAAGTCTATAGCATACTCGTCTTCCATTTTGGTGGAAACTGTAGAAATCCTAGACGAAAACAGCATGGTATCGTCTCTATAAACCGACATAACTATGTTGGTGTTACCAACGTCTAACGTTAAAACCATCTTAAAAAATCCTCCTTAAACAAGAAGAGCCGTCCAAACGGACGGCTCCCAAAAGTATCTAACGATACTAAAATTATTCGTTAATCTTAGTAACTACGCCAGAACCTACAGTTCTACCACCCTCACGGATAGCGAAACGTAGACCTTCTTCGATAGCGATTGGAGTGATTAGCTCAACGTCCATAGCTACGTTATCACCAGGCATACACATTTCCTTATCAGCTGGAAGATGTACAATACCAGTAACGTCAGTAGTTCTGAAGTAGAATTGTGGTCTGTAGTTGTTAAAGAATGGAGTGTGACGACCGCCCTCTTCCTTCTTTAGTACGTATACTTGACCAGCAAACTTAGTGTGAGGGTGGATAGAACCTGGCTTACAGATAACTTGTCCTCTCTCGATTTCACTTCTTTGAACACCACGTAGTAAAGCACCGATGTTGTCGCCTGCTTCAGCGTAGTCTAGAATCTTTCTAAACATTTCGATACCAGTAACTACAGTCTTGCCCTTTTCTTCCTTTAGACCAACGATTTCAACTTCGTCACCAGTCTTTAGTTGACCTCTTTCAACTCTACCAGTAGCAACAGTACCACGTCCAGTGATAGTGAATACGTCCTCTACAGGCATTAGGAATGGTAGGTCAGCCTTTCTATCAGGAGTTGGGATGTAGCTATCTACTGCATCCATAAGCTCTAGGATTGGCTTGTAAGCTGGGTCGTTGATATCATCAGGAGCTTCAAGTGCTTGAAGTGCAGAACCCTTGATGATTGGAGTGTTTTCGCCGTCGAACTCATACTTGTCAAGAGTATCACGGATATCCATCTCAACTAGTTCAAGTAGCTCTTCGTCGTCTACTTGGTCAGCCTTGTTCATGAAAACTACGATGTAAGGTACGCCTACTTGGTGAGCAAGTAGTAAGTGTTCCTTAGTTTGAGCCATAGGGCCATCAGAAGCAGCAACTACAAGGATAGCACCGTCCATTTGTGCAGCACCTGTAATCATGTTCTTAACGTAGTCAGCGTGTCCTGGGCAGTCAACGTGAGCGTAGTGACGGTTTGCAGTCTCGTACTCAACGTGAGCAGTATTGATAGTAATACCTCTTTCTCTCTCTTCTGGAGCAGAGTCGATATTAGCGTAGTCCTTCTTTTCTGCAAGACCTTGCATTGCTAGGGTCTTAGTGATAGCAGCAGTAAGAGTAGTCTTACCGTGGTCAACGTGACCAATTGTACCAATATTTACGTGTGGTTTAGTTCTTTCGAATTTAGCCTTTGCCATTGGAATTTCCTCCTATTAATATTCAAATTTTAGATATGTCTATCTACTATGTATCTATAATTATAGCAGATAACTATATGAATTTCAAGCCTTTTTCTAAAAAAATTTTTAGAATTCAGTAAATTGCACCACGCTGAGGGTTTCCCCTCAACGTGACACCTATATCAAACAAAAGGAACAAAAGGATTAGTCCTTTTTCTTTCTATCGTTAGTAATCTTTTCAGCGATGTTCTTAGGAACTTCTAAGTAACTATGAGGCTCCATTACGAACTGACCACGACCTTGTGTATTGGAACGTAGGTCACTAGTGTAACCGAACATTTCTGATAGTGGAACGAGTGCATCAATTTGAACAGCACCTGGTCTAGTCTCTTGACCTTGAATCTGTCCACGCTTAGCACTTAGACCACCAATTACTGTACCAGTATAGTCATCAGGTACGATAACTGCAACCTTCATGATAGGTTCCATCAATACTGGGTCAGCCTTTTCCATAGCTTCCTTGAATGCCATAGAACCAGCGATTTGGAATGCCATTTCAGAAGAGTCAACTTCGTGGTAAGAACCATCATAAAGTTCTACGCAAACGTCAACTACTTGATATCCTGCAACGACACCAGCCTTCATAGCACCTTGGATACCCTTATCAACAGCTGGGATGTACTCCTTAGGGATAGCACCACCTACGACGCTATTCTTAAATTCGTAACCCTTACCGCTCTCGTTAGGAGTAACTCTAATCTTAACGTGACCATATTGACCTTTACCACCAGATTGTCTAGCGTACTTCTTGTCAACTTCAACGGACTTCCTAATAGTCTCCTTGTAAGAAACTTGTGGAGTACCTACATTAGCCTCAACCTTAAACTCACGAAGTAGTCTGTCAACGATGATATCAAGGTGTAACTCACCCATACCAGCGATGATAGTTTGACCAGTTTCTTCATCAGTCCAAGTCTTGAAAGTAGGGTCTTCTTCAGCAAGTTTAGATAGAGCTAAGCCCATCTTTTCTTGACCTGCCTTAGTCTTAGGCTCGATAGCTAGTTGGATAACTGGCTCTGGGAACTCCATAGACTCAAGGATTACAGGGTGCTTTTCATCACAAAGAGTATCACCAGTAGTAGTATTCTTTAGACCTACTGCTGCAGCGATATCACCTGCATATACAGTTTCGATATCTTCTCTGTGGTTAGCGTGCATCTGTAGGATACGTCCAAGTCTTTCCTTGTTATCCTTAGTAGCGTTCAACACTGTAGAACCAGCGTTTACTGTACCGGAATATACACGGAAGAAACATAGCTTACCTACGAATGGGTCAGTAGCAATCTTGAATGCTAGAGCTGCAAAAGGCTCATCATCGGAAGAATGCTTAGTAACCTCTTCATCAGTATCAGGATTTACACCCTTGATAGCTGGAACGTCTAAAGGTGATGGCATATAGTCAACGATAGCATCTAGTAACTTTTGTACGCCCTTGTTCTTGTAGGAAGTACCGCAAGTTACAGGAACCATAGTGTTGTCTATAGTAGCCTTTCTGATAGCAGTCTTAATCTCTTCGATAGTTAGCTCTTCACCTGCGAAGTACTTTTCCATCAAAGCGTCGTCAGTTTCTGCAACGTGTTCTATCAAAGCATCGTGATAGCTTTGAGCCTCTTCAGCCATATCCTCTGGAATGTCTTCAACACGGATATCTTTTCCGAGGTCATCATAGTAGATGTAAGCTTTCATCTCAACTAGGTCGATGATACCCTTAAAGGTTTCTTCAGCACCTATAGGAAGTTGGATAGGTACAGCGTTACACTTTAGTCTGTCGTGCATCATATCTACAACACGGTAGAAGTTTGCACCCATGATGTCCATCTTGTTGACGTAAGCCATTCTAGGAACGCCATACTCGTCAGCCTGTCTCCAAACGGTTTCAGACTGTGGTTCAACACCGCCCTTAGCACAGAATACTGTAACAGAACCGTCAAGTACTCTTAGGGAACGTTGTACTTCAACAGTAAAGTCAACGTGTCCTGGGGTGTCGATGATATTAATTCTGTGGTTTGCCCAAAATGCAGTAGTAGCAGCAGAAGTAATTGTGATACCTCTTTCTTGCTCTTGAGCCATCCAGTCCATGGTGGCACTACCTTCGTGAGTTTCACCTATCTTGTGGTTTACACCAGTGTAGAATAAGATTCTTTCAGTAGTAGTAGTCTTACCTGCATCGATATGAGCCATTATACCGATATTTCTTGTCTTTTCAAGAGAACATTTTCTTGGCATAAATATAATCTCCTTACCTTAATATAAAACGGACTACCATCTGTAATGAGCAAAAGCCTTGTTAGCTTCAGCCATCTTGTGAGTATCTTCACACTTCTTGTAAGCACCGCCGGTCTTGTTAAGAGCGTCAAGAATTTCACCTGCAAGTCTTTCTTGCATATTCTTTTCGTTTCTTAGTCTAGCGTACTTAGTAATCCATCTTAAACCTAGAGTTTGTCTTCTTTCAGGACGAACTTCCATAGGTACTTGGTAAGTTGCACCACCCATTCTACGAGCCTTAACCTCTAGAACTGGCATAACGTTTTCCATAGCCTCTTCAAAAACCTCTAGAGCTTCTCTTTCAGTCTTTTCAGCTACGATGTTAAATGCACCGTAAACAATCTTCTGAGCAACACCCTTCTTACCATCAAGCATTACGTTGTTGATTAACCTCGTAACTAGCTTGGAGTTGTAAAGTGGGTCTTGTAGAACATCACGCTTAGCGATATTACCTCTTCTTGGCATTTTCGCTTCCCTCCTTCAT